>JAHLWJ010000488.1 GCA_019057975.1 Promethearchaeota archaeon
TTCTATTAATCTTAGTATTTCTTTAGAAGTTAGGTCTTCGTCCTGAGTTCCATCGTAAATTGGTTTTGCCTCCTCGTGTTTTTCATCTTCTTCTTGCTCAACGAGCCACACTGTTACCTTAAAACCTATGGATTCCTCTCCTTCGTCTTCTGTTCGAATTAAATAACCAAGTGCTTCTCTATCTCTCACTTTTCCTACTTTATCTGCAGCACCAAACCTCTTCTTAGAAGTTGTTTTTTTACCAATCCAGAGATAAGCCCTCTTATGAGCCGGGGGAATAAATAACAAAATAAAATCAGAGACTAATAATCTGTGAAGTGGAACATTCTCATCTATCTCGAGCTCTGCAAAATCTTCTTCACTCTCGTCGTACTCAAAAACCCTTACTTTTTCTTCCCGTTTGTAATCTTCGTAATTAATTTTAATTTCATTCACCAAATTTAATCCGTTACCAATTACTTTCACACTTTTGATAATAAAAACTTAAATTTTGCCTAAACTGATTTTTTCATATATTAATCATTGATATGTAATATAAATAGCTTAAGAGAAAAAAAGGTTTGAAAATAGCATTCTATTAAATTTCGATACAATTTTTCTATCTGTTATTATAACAACAACGAGCAGAAAGAGATTAAGCAAAATAGAAAGTATTAGAAATTAAAATTAAAAAAAAAAAGAGAAAATTAATATTTTTTAAAGTTTGGAGGATATTGGTTATGCCCTGTGGGCTCAGTTTTATTTTCCTTTTCGTTTCTTTTTTCTCACCTCATTCTTGCGTTAAGTCATAAGTGTTTGGTTTTTTCGGTTAATTTTTTTCAGTTAAATCGTAAATTAAATTATCAAGTGACCATGATATTAAAAGTTTAAACGCTCAAGAATGGTGTCTGCGTTCTGTATTATTATCTTTCTTTTTTTATATTCATCCATTTTTTTTATTACCTCTTCTTTTGCTTGTTTTTTTGTTTGGTTCTTTATTTATTCTTTTTTTTGGTTATTGGTGTAAAAATTATTAAAAAAAATTTATAATTAAAATCTAAAAACTAAATTTTCAGGATTGAAGTTTCTCGCAAATCTAACTTCTTTTATCTCGGTTCTTTCCATGATTTTTTTACCTCCTTTTTTTTATTTTATTTTTTTTTATTCCTGGTGTTTTATTTTTAAAAAAATTTAATCAAAAATTGATTAGATTATTTCTATACGCCAAAATTCTCGTGTCAAGGTTCGCATTCACAACGTTTATGCATTTGACTTCTTCGGTAATTTTTGCATTTAATTTAACTTTATTGAACAATTTCTTAAGTTTCTTTTTAATCGATTGTGATTCAAGTTTTTCAATCGCAGCCTTCCTGACCAGCACCTGAGGCCGTAGCACCTCAGGTGCTTGGAGTTGGAAAGGAACCTGGCTATCGATGCTGGCGCTTTTTTCCTCTGCTTGTTTTTTTACTATTGCTTGAGCCATTTTTGTTATCACATCCTTTTTTTATTTTTTTTTTTAGTTTTCTTTTTTTTGTTTCTAATTTTATTTAGTTCCGAAGTTTAATATAGTTTGACTTCTTGAAGTTCGGACGAACTTCGAACTTCGGTGCGAATCGCAAACCTTAAATATCTACGAGACCATAATATAACTATGAGTATAACAAAATATCCACCTGAAGGTATAATTACACCTATGAAAATCAATAAAGATTTTGAGTATATTATACTCTGGATGCTCTATAACAACGATCACTGCACTTGGTCTGAATTTAAGTCAAAACCAGTAAACATAAGCCCAGCAACATTATCAAAATACCTGAATATTTTAATAAGTAATGGTCTTATTGAGAAGGAAAAAAAGGGAGAGTATAGGATTACTTCTGAAGGTCGTATGCAATATGCTGAGTTGCAAGTTAAGGGGTCATTAGACACATCTCTGAACTATCCTCCTGAGGTTATTACAAGAACTAGGGAATACGATCATTGGATTCTCTGGATGCTCTATAATAACGCGTATTGTAAGTGGTCAGATTTTATTGAACCCCCTCTTTCAATCAATCAATCTTCATTATCGAAAAATTTGAATCTTTTATTGGATAAAGATTTCATTGAAAAAAATAATCGTGAGTATAGAGTTACTAGGGCCGGTGAACTAGAATACTTCAAAATGTTGAAAAAGTATGATTTAGATCGCCAATCAATATTAGACGAAGAAAGCAAAAGAGTTGAAGTCATTACAGATAAGGTTGGCAAATTCTTTGACGAATACGAAATAGCAGACGATGAGATTAGATATCGTTTCTTGAACATGGTTTTAAGGTTAGATTATACTAAGGTTGAGGCTACCTTGTCAGATGAGATTGATTTTGATAAAATTTTGCTATTCTTATCAATAAATCATCCTGATAATTATCCCAATTACATTAAAGCAAAAGATTTTGCGTTAGAGTATGATATAAAGCTAACAACATTAAACTTTTTTATAGAAAAAATTGTGGAAGATAAACTCTATGCTATTAAATTCTTTAAATTAAATGTTGACAATAAAATTACATATTACATCCAAGCTGAAGAAAGATTAGAAAAAATGTTAAGCGTCATCATTGAAGATTACATTAGGAAGTTCACATATTTGAGTAAGTTTCAGAAAAAAAATGGAGACCAATACAGTCCTCCAGATATAAACCTACTATTAGACGATGTTATCAAAGATTTGTGTAGTGATTTATTCCACGATGATTTAAAACCATCGCTCAGGAAATTTTTGGTTGAATACATAGAGCATCTTGCATATAAATTTGAAACGGAGAAGAGTTTAATCAACCATACAGATAAAATAAAGGGGATAGCATTTCAGAACGTGTTCGAAGTAATTCAAAGTTTTGATACTACTGACACCGCTAATGTAACGAGTAATCCAGTTGATAACGAATCGTATTACTTTTTGCATAATAGAATCTTTGATACTTTAGATGTATTATATCTATCGAAAATTGATTTTATCCGTACGCCTGAGTTCAAAAAGGTATACTTCCCTAAAAACACGGATTTTATAACTAAAGTTGAGCGAAAATTCTCTAAAGGTAAATTATCAAAAGTGAACGAACTCCTTACGAACAACATTACGAACTTGAGTGAACTTGAACTGATGATATTGAAAGATTTAACTTACACATCTGGTGGAGATTTAGAAGATTCAATAGATTTAACCGGAAAAATCATTAAAAACCACCCTGACGAACATATAGGTTATCTATTTCAATCTATAACTTTCTTTTTGATGGGTAAGTTCAAAAAGGCTTTGGAAATTATCGATTTAGGTTTAGCTAAGTCATACGATATTTCATTGATTTGCCAAAAGGCGCAAGTTCTCATTAATTACGATCACGATAAGTCGTTGGAAGTCATTGAAGAGGTAATTGAAGATCATCCGAATAATGCGTTATTGCTCCGGACGAAATTTTTAACCCTTATGACGGATAAATTGTGTTGTGAAAAATCGATTGATGAACCTTTAGAATTTATTGATAAGCTTATAGAAGCGGATCCTGATAATTTAGAGATTGCTGTGTTAAAAGCAGTATTTTTCATTGTTGTAAATAAATATAAAGAAGCGAAAAATTGGATTAAGCAGAAGATAGATTTCAATTTATTTAAACATGATCCACGAGTTGACGCTGCATCGTATTTAGTTTTAGCGTATTCTTATATAGCTAGGGGTAAGTTTGATAA
>JAHLWJ010000489.1 GCA_019057975.1 Promethearchaeota archaeon
CATATTAAGGTATGATAAAATGAAATATATGAGAAATCAATTCATAATCGCTGGTTCTTTTTTGTGGTGGGGTATTACGGTCCTAATCGCTGGTGTTCTTTTTTGGTGGGGTATTACCCTCTTGCAGTGGTCATGGTCGGGATTTTTAGTGATTGGTTTTGGTGTTATTATTTTATCTAGCCAAATCGTTGCGATAACTAATAGGAGTAAATTACGGAGGGTAGTTTTACAAGAATTCCAGACAACTCCTGAAGCTTCAATAGAAGATGTCAATATGAGAACTGGAATTTCTAGAATGGATGTTCGAGCAATTATTCTAGATCTGAAAGCATCAGGGCAATTAATTGGTAAATTTTCAGCAAAAACAGGGCAAATAAAAAATGTATCAATTCAAAAAGAACCCGTTAACTCAGAAGAAAGGAGTACATATTGTCTTAATTGTGGAACACCTATAGGTAAAGAATCAGCACAATACTGTGTCTATTGTGGTGCTAAAATATAAATTCAACCGATTGTTTCATTATCACATGCTTTATCTAATTTAATCATTTCAGGAAATAATACTAATGAAAATGACGTCTCTGCTTCATCAACATCTTTGAAAGGAGTGTCAAATGGTCGTCCAAGTTCTTTATCCATGCTTTACGTTGGTATTGCCTTGAAGTAGAATCTATATTATGTAGCTTTAAATCGATCTTTAGAGTCCTGAGACTACTACAAAATAATTAAAGAAACTGCTGAGAAACGAGTAATAAACCTTTAAAAACTAAAACAATTCAAATAATGAAATTAATAAAAAATTTGTAGGAATTTGAAATGACACAAGTAGAAGAGAGTTATGAGCATATTCGTAAATTATTTAGTTCTGGATTTTCAACACCCTTGCCAAAACATGAACTCACATATAAATTAATCCAAAATATGTATCATGAAGAAGAGGCATCAGTTATTCTATCAAGTTTCAAAGAGATTAGGGAGTATCTTACTGTTGACCAGATCAGTGAAAAATCTGGTGTAAAAAACAAGGAAGAATTAAAAAAAATGCTCGATCATATGGTATTTAAAGGTAGCCTTATGAGAGGAAGAGATTCAACATATTATATGTTTTCATATTTACCTGGAATTTTCGAAGCATATTTCACTGCTGTAAGGGATACACCGGAGAGACTGAAAGAAGCTGGAAAAGCACATAGAGGTTTACGTAAAATAAGTTTCGGAGCTGATGGAAATTGGCCAGTTCCGTTGCCGACAAAATTTAATAAAGAAAGTGGGTGGAGATTTGTTCCTGCTATGGAACCCGTATCAAGATCAATAGAAATCAATGAAACGCTTGATGTAAAAAATGAAATACTGCCATACGAGGTTCTTGAGAAGTATTTGTCTGTGTATGAAGTATTTTCAGAGACTCCTTGTAGTTGTAGAGAAACAGCAAAATTAGCAGATGAACCATGTGAGAGAACGAGTGAAAATTTTTGCATCCAAGCAGGAGATTTTGCTGAAGGTGCTATTAGAAGTGGAACAGGTAAAAAGTTGAGTTATGATGAGGCAATGAAACGCTTGAAAGAAGCAGAAAAGAATGGATTAGTCCATTCTACTATGAATAAATTAGACCCTTCGATGTTTGTCTGTAATTGTTGTCCATGTTGTTGTATGGCCTTAGCTCCAGTGGTAAAAGGATTTAAACTCGGTGTAGCAAAATCGAATTTTGATCCTATAGTTGATCCTGATTTATGTGTGCTATGCGACACGTGTGTAGATATTTGTCCAGTGGGGATTATTGAACACATTGACGACTCTGATGGTGAAAAAATCATTTTCAGTCTTGATGGTTGTTTAGGATGTGGTTTATGTGCTTCAAATTGCCCAGAAGAAGCAATTTCTTTAGAAAAAGTTAGAAATCATATTCCTCCTCAATCAATGGGAAATATATTCTCTTAAATATTACCACATTTTTTTATTATATTTATTCTGAAAAAGTATTCCAGTTTTCTATTACTTTTTTCTTTACTTTTGAGTAAAATGATTTAAATTAAATATATATTAATTTATTTAATGTTATTAATTGATGCTTTTAAGACGCTCTCAAATTTATCGCAAATAAAATCAGCATCTTCCTTACTTATTATGATTGGAGGTTTGATTTTTATTAAATTGTGCATCAAGATTTTTCCAGTTGTGGTGGTATACGGCATACTTGGACCGAATAATATATGTTGTCTCATTCCCTCAGCAAGCATTTCATTCATTAATTCTGAGTGTGGTGCTCTACTTGTTTGATCTTTAACCATTTCGATACCAATAAATAATCCTGGTCCTCGAATATCTCCGATGACTTTATAGTTTTCTTGAAGCTCTTTTAATCTTTTTGTTATTTGTTTACCTCGTTCCTCACAATTTTCTCCGTATTTAGCTTTCTCTATGACCTTTATGGATGCCAATCCCGCTGTTAAACTTATTGGGGTATTGCAAAAGGTTGTATGATCTTCCGAAGGAGAGAAGCGCTTTCGTATCTTTTTCGATGCAATCATAGCTCCAAGTGGAAATCCGCCACCAATAGCCTTCGTAAAGCACATCATATCAGGTGACACATCGAAATTTAATTCCTTTTCGTACCTCTCAGATAGGGTAAAATATTTTCCAGTCCTCCATACTGCTGTTTGACACTCATCATATATCCTAAAAATTTTTTCTTCATCACAGATCTCTTTCAGTTTCTCCAAATACTCCGGTGGAAATGGTATGTGACCTCCAGGACCTTGACAGGGTTCAAGCAACACTGCTGCTAATCTCCTTGAGGTTAATCCCGTTAGATATTTTTTTGTTAATTCAAAACATTCCATATTACATTGGGGATCCTTATTACCATACAATCCTTCCTTATAGTTCCACAGGCATCGATAACAATATGGTTGGGGAATTTTTGGAAACACATCGATTCCAAACCCACGGAATCTGGTAACCGCGTGTATGGGGTGTGAAGCGGTGATCATTGCTAAGCTATTCCCATGATATGCTCCTTGAAATGTTAAGATTTGTTCACCCTCTTTCGAAGCTATTAATGAGAGTTTTATTGCAGCTTCGATGGCAGCACCCCCACCAGAATTATTCACATGTACTCTTCCATCCTTTAATCTTCCCGGTCCTAATTCCGCTAGCTTATTAACAAATTTCACCCTAGCTGGGGAGGTTCCACTCGATTTAATATGAGTCAATCTTTTCATTTGTTCTGAAACAGCATAATTAATATCAGGATTAGCAAAGCCTAAAGCTAGAACCCAATTTTGCGAAGTACAATCAAGCATTTGAGAAAATTCACCACTTTTAAGATTTTTCACCACAACCCAAGGAGATCCCGGTTCTTTTGCTTCGATAAATACATTAGATTCATAGTGGACATTTAGGCAGTGATCTTCAAAAAGTAGCAAATCCTCCTCATTTACTTCCGCCGAGATTTTGGTTAATTCTTCTTTACTTAATATTTTTGGATTAAAATCTGCCATGATCTTCATACCTTTTAAAACTTCTTATATTAAAGATTACTTTATTCAAAAATCTATTCCTTCTTGTTATAAATATTCTTTACTTTTAATTAAAATAATAAAATAACTTTTTTTGGAATAATATATTTGATGTTTTTAAGGTGGTATATTGAATCAAATTGACTTTTTCGAGAAATTGTTCTATCCAAAAACTCTCGCCTTTATAGGTGC
>JAHLWJ010000490.1 GCA_019057975.1 Promethearchaeota archaeon
TATTTCACTCATGAGTTTATCATGTTTAATTATAAGTAATTAATTTTATATTTTGCAAAAGCTCTTTATATCTTGAACGAAGAGTAACTTCCGTTACTCCAACTACTTTTGTTATTTCTTTTTGACTGATACCTAAGGATTTGAGCTTGCACGCAAAATATAGAGCTCCTGCACAAAATCCTTTCGGATCTTTACCACTTAAAAGATTTTTGTTTATCATAGGTTGTAATATTTTACGAGTTAAGATTTCCATATCAAAGCCTAAATTTAATTCGGCAGCAAATCTAGGAATAAATGACATTGGATTTGTATTTAACACTTTTAAATTTAACTCACGTACTAAGATGTTATAGCATTTTTTTACAATTCTATCAGAGATAGGTGTTTCATTTAAAATCTCTTGAAAAGTTCTTGGTATACTCTTATTTTTACACGAATAATAAATACATGCAGTGATCATCCCAATTATTGACCTCCCCTTTAATATATTAGTTTTAAAAGCTTTCTTATAAAGAGAAAATGCTTCTTCCAAAATGAAACTAGGAAGGTTTAAATTATGTCCTATTCTTTTTAATTCGTTACTTGCAATTAATAAATTCCGACTCTTCCATGTTAAATTAGAATCTCTTCTTACAGCCCGTTTAAGTTCAGAGTTATATATACAATTTTTATCAATATACGTACATAATGCAATATCTGGAATCATAGGTGAAATTGGAGTCCCTACCCTTTCTTTTTTGGTTCTACCATCTTTGTTATAAATTCTTATTCCTTTATGAGATAAATCAAACTGTCTTTCATTTATGATTAAACCACACTGACTACAAACAGTTTCTCCTTTTTCTTTAATTAATGGTTTCTTACCATAGCATTCTGGACACATTTCTAGTTTAACACTATATTCAGTTATAGTCGTCATTTTATAAATCACCTCATTATCTTATGGATTATTAAACTTTGATATGAATTTATTAATGGATTTATTACCTAAGAGTAACTCCCAAAAATCAATTTCATGTAAACAACTCAATTTTATCCACCTCTTATTTTAATTTCTGGTTCTATAATACATTTTAAATCAAGGAATTTTTTCTTTTTAAACATCTCCTTCTCTTTTACATAATATCTACAACTTTGCTTTTCTAATCCGGTTACATAAATACTTTTCTTAATACACCAATAAAGTCCCGTCGGATTTGCATTGAAGGCAAATTTACAATCTGAAGAGATAAATTCCTTTTTTTCCTCTCTCCAGTTAAAATAATCAAATAATCTTTGGCATAATTTTTCAGAGTTTTCATTAAATGGATAACACATTATGCAGTGAGTTCCAACTTCTGTCTTTCTTAATTTTACAGGGACAAACCCTAAAGTGCTAAAAAATTTTAGTTTATACTGCTCACAATTCGCTACTAATAAGAAAACTATGTAATCTTTGCACCTTTCAAGTTCATTTTTAATCATAAAATTAGTTAGGTGTGTACCTAATCTTCTTCTTCTATAATTTCTTTTAATCTCAATGGTGTCCCAGTAAAAAAGATAAGTTCCTTGATATATTGATAAAAAAATTAAATTTAAACAACCAACTATCTTATTAAACCCATTTAAAATATAATGAGATTTATTTAAATAACCGTAATGCCATTCGTAGAAATCTTTAATATCATCAAAAAATTTTGATGAAAGTTCTTCCTTACGATAGATTTTATGATTATAATCTTTTAAAAGATATCTCCAATGTGGTGAGAATTTATTTAAGAGTTTCTCATAATGATCTTTCAAAAACCAAACTGGATTTAAGTATTTTTTAATTAATGGGTTCAATGCTCTTTTATCTCCTATTTTTCCTAAAGCAAAAGACGCATATTCTTGTAACCCTGAATGCTCATCACTTAATATTTGAATAAGAATGTTTACAGCTCTTTTATCCCCAATATTGCCCAAGGCAGTGACAATATTCTTTTTTATCTGAAATTTTAAATTATCGATATTTAACATATCTATTAATCTGTCAACAGCCATGTTTTCACCAATTATTCCAAGAGCCCATATTATGTCCTTCTTAACCCATTCTTCTTCTCTTTCTAAAAAGTTTAGTAGAATATCAACAGAACGACTATCTTTTATAAAAGCATGTGCCAAAATTACGCTTTTCCTAATATAAATATTTTCGTCTCTAAACAATTCGTTTAATTCTGCTAAAATGCTATTATTTCCAATTCTTCCTAATCCTTCTATCGCATATCTTCTAATTCTTATATTCATACATTTATCTGTAGCAATCTTTAGCAATGTTTGTGTATGATTTTTTCCAATTTTTCCAATAATTTTGGGAATTAAATAAGAACAGCCATCAAAATAGGAATTTAATAAAGGGATAACCATATCTGAATTCCCTTTTTTTTCTAAAACCAAAGCATCCTTTCTCGTGATTCTGGAGATTTCTAGGTTCATATTCTCAAATGAAACTTCACAATAAGTTTTACTCTTAAATTTCTTAGTGTCATTGCAAACATTTTCCATTTTTTGAAAACCTCCTTACGATTTCACAAACGCCTTTTTACATCCTGAATGATGGGAATTGTAAATTTGTGAAAATTTATAATAAGGTACTTATACCGTTCAAATTCTCGCCGTGATCAAGTTCCGCGAAATGCTTAGATAATTTTTGAATCGTCTGGTTTAATTCAAAGTGAATTACACCTAAATTTAGAAATAACGGAAACATAATTGCGAGCCTGATATCCTCAGTCACTGATTCAAGATGAATCATAAAAGATTCATTATCAAGCTGATCTCCTGCCTGAATAGAAATTTGTTTTATAAAATTATCTTCTCTAATTATTTCGACACTATTTTCAGCTAGGGCAACAATACCTGCACATATCGCCGCAATACTTTGGAAAAAATCATTATCTTCATTCTTTTTAGCTTCTTCTATTGTTATAATAAAGCCATCTTCGGTAAACAAAGTGGAACTTATTATACCGGTTCTTTCTCTAAATGATTTTAAAATGTTTTGAATTTCTCTTTCCCTTAAACTAGCCATTCTGAACAATTCCCTCCTTATTAACTATACTATCTGCGTTTATTTCATTTATAATAATTTTACTTACATGAATAATAGCGTCTTTAATCCCAATATTATGTTTGGCAGAAGTTGAATATACTTGTTCTCCCATCATATTTGTAATCATTTCACAACCACAATAATCGTCTCTATCTGCTTTATTAGCAATTATTCTAATTGGGATATTTTGTCCTAAAACAGCACGAGTTTCTTCTAGAATTACCAATCCATTTCCTATATTCACCAGATCACAACCATCTATCAAAAGAATTACACCATCATTTCCTTTTGCTAGAATCTTTCGCACTGCAGAAAATTGCATTTGCCCAGGGCACCCCTTTAACTCTATATTTAACGCATGCCATCCCGAATATTCATTCTTATCTCTTAAATATTCAGTTTTATTCATAATCACGCCTTCTGTTTTAAAATCCAAATTAGGTCTAACCCAAACTAGCCTTGCTAAGTCAAATCCTGTTGTAGTATGTGTTTTTTCATCATTATACGCGCGAGCTAATTTTTTCTCAACAGATATGGCTTTATCATCAAGAGTATGAATTAATGTTGTTTTACCTGAATTAAAAAAACCTGTTATAAAAATTTTAATTTTATTCTTCTCCAATTTAAATAACCTCTTC
>JAHLWJ010000491.1 GCA_019057975.1 Promethearchaeota archaeon
TTTCGTTTACCTGATTCCAAACATCTTATGCCTCTTCTTAAAATAGCGTTTACACCCGAAGAAGCTCAGTTCCTTGTGAAGATTCCTTTTATAGGACATACTGCAGAGCAACTTTCCGAGAAACTAGCTATGCCTGTAAAAGAACTTACAGAAAAATTAGAGATTTTTGCTAGAAAAGGTATTGTTTTTCGCTATGATGGTGGATCTACTATTCATTATTCACTTTGTGATTCAAATTTTATATTTTATAGATCTATTGGCTGGAAGGGGGAAGATAATAAATTTAATCGAAAGATCTCACCCTACCTAAATCAATATTATATTGATGCTTTTGCTAAAGAATTTTTAGACCACCCAACTCAAGGTCTACGAGCAATTCCAATAAATGAAACTATTAAAGATACACGTCAAGTTGTACCATATGAGGATATCATAAAAGTTGTTGATAATTTCAAATACTATACTGTATCAAAATGTCCATGCAGTCATAGACATAATCTTGATTCTGATTTTGAAGAATGTGAACATGAATTAGAACGGTGTTTACATTTTGATACGCTTGGTAAATACTGTGTAGAAAATGGATTAGGCAGAGAAATTACAAAAGAAGAAACTTTAGATATACTGAAACGAGCTGCTGATGCTGGGTTAGTCCATGGGATTTCAAATACACAAGGTAGAATGGATACTATTTGTAACTGTTGTTCCTGTTGCTGCTTGTATTTAGAATCAGTAGTAAAGATGCCTGGAATAATTCCACGAGGACACCAGCCTTCAAATTATATACGAGATGCTGATGAAGAAAAGTGTACTGGATGTGGTGTTTGTGTTAGATCCTGTCCGATGAAAGCACTTGAACTTGAAGATAAAAAAGTTATTTTCAATCCAGATAGATGCATAGGCTGTGGTGTATGTGCACATAAATGTAAACAAAATGCCAGTTATATGGTACATCGTGATGGAGAACAAGATATTCCGAAAGATCCTAGAGAACAGGCAATAAGATTTCTCACTGAAAGAGAACTTGATCCCAACGAAGTTTTTAGAAAGAATTTTTTGGGGTAAATTAACTTCCTTTTTATTTCAATGTATTTTTCTCAATAAGATAATCTTTAAAAAAAATTAATATAATTACAAACTCTTATCTATTTGAGATTAATCAATTTTATGTAATTTTATTAAGAATCAAAATACTTCAATAAAACGATTTTTATGGCAGAATTTGATAAAATTAAAGAAGATATGGAAGAATGGCAAAATTCTTATCCAACCAAAAAAGAGCGAAGAAGAAGTTTTAAAAATCTTTCTGATATAGAAGTTAAACGTCTTTATACCCCAAATGATGTTAAAGAGCTTAATTATGAACTAGATTTAGGATTTCCCGGACAATATCCTTTTACTCGAGGGGCTTATCCTAATATGTATAGAGGCCGATTATGGACTATGAGACAATTTGCCGGTTTTGGAACTGCTGAACAGACTAACAACCGCTATAAATTCTTAATCGAACATGGTCAAACTGGATTAAGCGTCGCTTTTAGTTTGCATACAATTTATGGTATTGAAGCAACCGATCAAAAGGCTTTGGGAGAAATCGGAAAGGAAGGAGTAGCGATTGATACACTGAAAGATATGGAAACACTTTTTGAGGGTATAGATCTTTCGAAGATTAGTACATCCATGACTATTAATGCCCCAGCGTCTATTTTATTAGCAATGTACATAGTGACTGCCGAAAAACAAGGCCATTCTCCTGAGCAATTGAGAGGGACTATTCAAAATGATATTTTAAAGGAATATATCGCGCAGAAGTCATGGATATATCCCCCAGAACCATCGATGCGTTTAATTGTGGACACGATAGAATATTGTACCAACCATGTTCCACAATGGTATACAATCAGTATAAGTGGATATCATATTCGAGAGGCGGGTTCAACTGCAGTTCAAGAGTTAGCCTTCACTTTAGCTGATGGTTTTGCTTATGTCGAAGCTGCAATCGAAAGAGGTTTGGATGTTGATGATTTCGCACCTCGGTTGTCTTTTTTCTTTAATTCTCATAACAACTTCTTCGAAGAAGTATGTAAATATAGAGCTGCTAGAAGGATTTGGGCTAAGCATATGAAAAATAAATATGGTGCAAAAAAGCCAGAATCCCTGAGACTACGATTCCATACTCAAACAGCGGGGGTTTCTTTAACTGCCCAAGAACCTGAGAATAATATGGTGCGAGTAACACTTCAGGGTTTAGCTGCTGTTTTAGGAGGAACTCAATCATTACACACGAATTCTTTTGATGAAGCTTTATGTCTTCCGACTGAAAATGCTGTAAAAATAGCCTTAAGGACACAGCAAATCATCGCACACGAATCAGGAGTAACTGATACAGTTGATCCCTTAGCTGGATCTTATTATGTGGAATGGCTTACAAATAAGATGGAAGAAGAAGCTGAGAATTACTTTCAGCAGATCGATGAATTGGGAGGAGTTATTCCTGCAATAAAAGCCAACTTCTTTCAAAAGGAAATAGCAAATGCCTCCTATAAATACCAACAAGAAATTGAGAACAGAGAAAGAACAATAGTCGCTGTAAATCAATATCAACAAAAAGAACCATGTACTGTCCCTTTATTGAAAATTGATGAGGAAGTTGCGAAAGAACAAGTGAATACATTAAATAAAATAAAACAGGAACGAGATAACGATAAGATTCAAGAAAATTTATTAAAATTGAAAGAAGCCGCTAAAGGAACAGAAAACTTAATGCCTCATATTATGGATGCTATCAGAGTTTATGCATCTATTGGGGAAATTATTAATACATTAAAAGAAGAATTTGGAATTTATTATGAAGATTCAATTTTTTAAATTGGTGAAATTAAATGTCTAAAGATAAAATAATAAAGGTTCTTGTATGTAAGCCCGGGCTTGACGGGGGTTTTTAGAGCCTCCGGGCTTAACGGGCATGATAGAGGAGCCAAGGTTTTGGCTAGAGCTTTAAGAGATGCGGGGATGGAAGTTATTTATACAGGTATACATCAAACCCCTGATGACATCGTTAATACTGTCATACAGGAAGATCCTGATGCAGTAATGTTAAGTATATTATCAGGATCTCATAATGCTCTTTGTCCTATTATTATGCAAAAACTTAAGGAACAAGGTATCGATGACGTCCTTGTTGCTGTTGGAGGTATTATTCCTGACGAAGATAAGCCTTTCTTAGAGGAACAGGGTTTAAAGGGATTTTACGGACCAGGAACTAATTTGAGTACGATTGTTGAATTTGTGAAAAACAACTTAAAAAGATAACAAAATAATGGATTACTCTGATTTAACTAAAAGCTTAATAAAAGGCAATACTCGTGCTGCAGCAAGGTTAATTACTATTGTAGAAAATGATATCGAAGCTGCTGAAGAAATTATAAATTCCATTTATCAGCATACAGGCAAAGCCTATATTTTAGGTGTAACTGGATCACCTGGTAGTGGGAAAAGCACTTTTATTTCAACATTAACTAAGAGTTATATCGACTTAGGTAAGAAAGTTGGAATCATTTGTGTTGATCCAACTTCTCCTTTAACAGGAGGAGCACTCTTGGGAGATAGAATTCGTATGAAACAATATTTTTCGTTAGATAATGTTTTCATTAGAAGTATGGCTAATCGAGGACAATTGGGTGGCTTGGCGAGAGCGACTGAAGATGT
>JAHLWJ010000492.1 GCA_019057975.1 Promethearchaeota archaeon
AGATTCATATAAATATTGGAAAAATCCCGATGGTACGATGCATGTACCAAAAAGAAATTTAGATGATATTATTTACAAAATTTTTTAAAAATTAAATAAGAGACGTTATGCGAAATTCACATCCCAAAACGAAAGTTGGAAAGTCTTATTTTTAAGGTGGTATAGAAGTTCTTGAGATCGCAAAAAATTAAAACTTTATAACTTCAATAAGGAAATTGAAGATTCTTTAGGCAAACCGATAATAGGTCTAGGTGAGAAATTAATAACATTCATCTTTTTTAAAATGTTGATTTTTATCTTCCCAAATCTTAAAAACCTTCAAATTTTCTAAATCAGCGTTTTCCATCTCATCGATGAAATTATCATAGGTTTCTTCCCGGGCACACCCATTTAATGAGTCTATTTCGGGTAATCTAGGAATAATCACTAATATTTCTTGCAAGAACTTTTTCTTTAACTTTAATTCTTCAGCTATCTCCAACAACTTAATGAAACCCTGATATTGTTCATAATCGCTCAAAGTCTTAAAAAAACCCTTCAAGAGAGATTGAAATGTACCTACGATATCCATTTTGTATTTAATCATTAATTCTGTACTTTTGATTGCCTTGATAAGTTCATGGAACGCATCATATTTGTAAATATTATTAAAACCTTTAATCCTCTCTAAGAGAGAAATAAAATTATCCTTTATTAAATCATTTGCATCTGCAGCTTCGAGAAGAGAGCAAAAAGCTTTATAATTGGAAGGAATTATAAATGTATCTAAAATTTCCAAGAAAACTGGGAAATGCTCTTGTTTCATTCCTATTTTTTTTAATACTTCAAGTAGTTCAGAGTAAGCGTACACTTCGCTCCAAGATATTTTTTTTATTAATTCTAAGAAAATAGAAGTATTATTTGATATAAATCCGGTTCCTTCCTCCAATTTTAGTAGAGCATGAAAAGCTTCATATTTGTTAAGAAACACGAATTTTTCTATATCCTCGAGAAAGAAAAAGAACCGATTTTTAATCACATCATAATATTTGTCAAGTTGCTCTGTATTTTGGATTGAATCGATCAAATGGTATAGAGCATTATATTTAAGGTCAGTTTTAATTTTATCTACAATCTCTATGAAATCTGAAATATGATCTTCAAATATTCCAACTAATTTAAAAGATATAAGAAACGAACCGAAAGCACTATATCTGAAATGAAGATTAACTTTTTCAATTCTATTCATAAGGGAAACTAAAGTATTCTCAATTAGAGGTCGATTTTTGTTCAATAAATTAATATCGATCGATTCGATCAAATGAGTAAAAGCCTCTGACTTGTTATCTTCTGGCAATTGATCTATTTTTTCCAATAATGCTAAAAAATTCTTATTTAATAACCCCGTATCTAATGCTGGTTCAATTAGGTTGTGAAAAGCACGAATTTTACGATGATCATCTAGTTTGTCAACAACTTTCATGAATATCGGAATGTATTTTTTAATAACTCCAGCTTCGATTGCTGCTTCGGCTAGGTCTGTAAGTCCAACATCATACATAGGCGACGGACATACAATGTCATCTATTGATTCGACAAAAAATGGAATATGTTCTCTTATTAATCCTGTATTCTTCGCGATTTGAAACAAATAATAGAAGGCGTAACTATTCTTTGGTTGTTTATCTGCTACCTCTAAAAACGATAGAAATTTTCTTTTTAGATGGATAAGATATTCATCTAATTGGTCGAGATATATGATTAAATCAACAAAGTTATCAAAAGCACGAAATTTATATACACTTTCTAAGTTCTCAATAGTTTCCAGCAACTCAATAAAGACCTCCTTTTGAATTACTGTTCCCATCGACGCTATAAGTGAATAAAAATCTCTATATTTGGCAAATCCAGCGCTATCCCGATTAGGGATTTCAAACATCTCTTTCATTGGATGGGGTTTTGGAAATTTCATTTTTTCAACCTTCTTTCTCTATCCATGAAAGTCGTGGAGATTTTCTATCTTAATTATTAAATATGTTTTTGTGTATTTAAAGCTTTAAAAAAAATAAAATAAAGTAGGTATTGCATCCAAAAATCTACTTTTTTTATACGCTATAAAAAACTCAACGCAAGGTTAAAACACAACTGAGTTTGTGAACTGTCTCTATCGCGTTTGAGAACTGATTCGTGCGTTTACCTACCTTACTCAACGCTTAGATATAAACTCACCCTAAAATTAATGTCGAGATTGCGGGATCGTTTTGGAAGTGCAAAAGTTAGAATACAATAGACCATGCGATAAAGACATCTTACAATACGCCGTTATCAACAGGATTCAAATAGGAACCAGTAAGGAAAGGTTCGATGTAAGCAGTACGGTTAGATTTCAAAACATGAGCAATGTAGATTCCCACCGTTCGTTCGAGGAAGTAGTGATAAACGCGGATATAGAGGAAATTAGCTATTCTTTTAAATATTGGAAAGAAAGAAACGAAATGCATATCCCAAAACGAAAGTTGGAAAGTCTTATTTTAAAGGTGGTATAAAAGAGAGAATTATGAATGAATTTTGCCCTCCTCTTACTCTCTCTTAATTAAACTACTTGAATAACAACTGTGTAAAGCGTTAAATACCCCACCCATAGATTTTTGTCATAAAATCTATTAAAATAGATATTGATTATGAAAATATAAGTGTAAATTAGAAGATATTATTGCTAAAGTGGTTTAGAAGAGAGAAATAACCACTAATTTAGAAATTAGTTCTTCTTGTTTTTTTACAATAAGCAACACATTTTTTTTCATCAATAGGATATTTTTACTGTAGATTTTCTTTCTTTCTTATTGACTGCGTATATAATTCGTAAACAAAGAATAAGGAGATCAGCAACATTTCTATTAATAAAATACAATTAATAGCAAATAGAGTAATCTGAAGATCAAAATTTGTATTTAATTCTAAAAAAAACCATCCATCTCCGTATCCATTCAAAATACTAGTCCTCCAATAGCTAATTTCCTCATACATGAAAACGCCGAAAATAAAATAATGAGGTAGATATATTTCTAACTTTAAATCCTTACGGTATGCTATTGTTACAAACAAAATTATATTAAGGATAATAACGTTTCCAAGACTACCCGAGATGACTACATGGGATTCGATTAAGGAGGACTCAATTTCATGATAGCGAGTATATCCTAGACCTAACCTAAGAAATTTTATCTCGATTAATTCTTCCCTATATAAAAATACTGTAAATGCATGATTTGCTTCATGGAAATATGTAAAAAGAAGTTTCAGCGAGATATATAAGATACCAATTAAAATTGGATATGTTAAAAGTTTATAATACTCTTTTTTGGAGGAATTATATTTAGATATAGAGAAATAAAGGAGTCCAATAAAAGCAAAATCGAGGAGCATTACGATTTTTGTAATCCATTCTATATAATTCCACAAAAGAGCAAAACTAAAACTAATATAAAATACAAATCCGAATAGAAGTGCTCTTTTTAAGGAAAAATTTTTAAATTTCATTACAGTTTGTTCACAAAAACTACCCAATTAATCTTCTAAATGAATGCACTTTAACTAGTAGTAAGGATGACATAAATTTAAATAGACAAATTTTCATGTTGAAGTACTATTTAAATTTGTTGACAAAAGTGAAAATAATTACGATACGTGTCTTTTACATAGAAATTTAGCCTTTCCGCTGTTAA
>JAHLWJ010000493.1 GCA_019057975.1 Promethearchaeota archaeon
TCTTTTACTGTTCTTATTTTTACTACCATTTTAATCACTCAGTTAAGCTTCCTTTAATCTTCCTATTAATTCTATAGCACCTAAAACTTTTCCGCTTTTTACAACTTCGACCTTAGCTTTCATTCCCTTATATGTTGGGGTACCACATCCTTGAGAACTAGGATTTACGAGTTGATTTGCCCATGGTCCCATCGGTATAAAAATTATACCTTGATGAGGTCCTTCTTCAGTAATTGTTGAATATACCACGACCTCACCGTAATCTGTTATGACTTTAACTGGAGTTCCAACGAGACAATCAAGCTTTTTAAAATCATCAGCATCAAATGTGCAGATACCACAAGCTCTAACATTTTCTCTTGATGCTTTTCCTCCTTCAAGAGCTACACCTTGGCTAATTGTTCGCCCTGTTAAGAGAATTAAATTATCTAAGCTCATTCTGCTGTCTCCTCCTTTTTACTCCATCTTAAAGTTTTCAATCTTTCTAATAAGGGTGGCCAATATCGTTCTTCAAATTCTCCCGAAGTATGAACTTCGGTTATCTCGAGAATCAAAGCGCCAGTAGGGCATGCGTTATCGCAAGCACCACAAGCTACACAAGCGTCTTCGTCAACTACTTCCACATTTTTAGACATTTCCCATCCATGTTCAGGTCTTTTAGCGATTTCAATAGACCCCGAGGGGCAAACTTCAGCACAAGAGCCACAACCCTTAGCACATTCTTCGTCAATAACTTTCACAGTTGCTTTAGCCCATTGCTTTGCGATCCTACCGTTTAATAGTTTCTTAGCTTCAAAATCTAAAGTTGGTATAACTTTTTCAGCAACAAGTGGAATATCGGCTAAATTGATAATTTCGCCATCTTTTTTCATGGTTAATGCTCCAAAAGGGCAGCAAACAACACATGTTCCACAAAAAACACAGAGCTTTGGATCGTATAGTTCTGGTATTATATCTTCGGTAGTTGGAAAACGACGAGACATTCCAACAGGCCCCCGAGAGATCGCATCCTTTGGGCAGACACGGGCACAAGTACCACATCCAACGCATTTCTCTCGATTTAAAATGAGTTCTAAATTTTCAATAAGGAACTGAACTTTGATACTTTCTATCTCTTTTGAAATTTCTCTTGAAATTTTTGGAAACGACATTTTTTCACCTATTATTTCTCCACATTTATAATTCTAATTGCTACCTGAGGACAATATTTTACGCACACTCCACACCCATCGCAATTTACTTCTCTCTCGTCGTTATAAATTGGTACAGCTATTCCATTTTTGACCAATATTACGGCATTTGTTTCGTTCAAAAAGCTTTGTTTCCTCAACTCGTTGAAGTTGATTGGACACGCTACGACGCACGCATTACACCCGGTGCAAGTGTTTTTATTTATTTTTAATTCATAGATTTGCATGGTAAATCTTCCCCTATTTGCAAGAGTTAAGTCTTGATTCTTTAGGTTCGGTAATTAGAGTTTGTTCTGATAATTTTTAAGATAAATTCAATTTTGTATTAGTATTATTATAAAAATTACGATATAAACTTACTTCCTAAAAGGAATTGTGTTTTAAAAAATTTTTTATACGGTTTTAAAAGCTCGTCGAACAAGCTAAAATAAGGACATCTAATTCTTAAAATTAGGATTTATAAACCATATATTTAAATGTTTTAGGGCTAATTCAAAAATTAATTGAAAAAGTAGAGGTTTAAAATAAATGGTTCAAGATGTATTTACTTTTCTTGTTGGAGGTAAAGCTGGAGAAGGCGTAAAGAAAGCAGGATCAGTAGCAGCTCATATATTTTCTAGCATGGGAAGGCAAGTGTTTCAAATGGATGATTACATGAGCTTAATAAGGGGCGGTCATAATTTTTCTGTGGTAAGCACTTCCTCTCGTGGGATTACGAGTCAATACATGAAAGCGGACCTTGTAGTCAATTTTGATGAGAGAAGTTGCGATACTCACGATAACGACATTGCTGATGGGGGTATTGTCATTTTTAATTCAGACGAACAAGATAATGTTGATGGTATTGGCATCCCGTTAAGTTCAGAAGCCGAAAAATACCCTATGAAGAAATTGATGTATGGGGTAGGGGCCGTAGCTATATTATCTTCGACAATAGGGATGAGTATAGATCAAATGAACCAAAATATTAAAAACCAGTATCCAAGAGGAATCGAAGATAATATCAAATTTGCCAATACAATATATGATATGGTAAAAAATGGATGTCAAAATAAGTATCCGCTAGAAAGAGGATATAAAGAAAGACCTATAATTACAGGAAACGATGCAATAAGCCTTGGTGCTATAGCTGGAGGACTAGATACGTATTTTGGCTATCCCATGACTCCTGCTTCGTCTATTCTGCACTTTTTAGCACGACAAGCTAAAAACTTTGGTTTGGCGGTTGTGCATGCTGAAAGCGAACTTGCTGTAATCAATATGGCAATAGGAGCAGCATTTACAGGTGCGAAATCTATGGTTGGGACCAGTGGTGGAGGGTTCGCACTTATGACCGAAGGCATATCTTTAGCAGGTATTACTGAAACTCCCATACTATGTGTGTTATCTATGCGTCCAGGACCTGCTACTGGTGTTCCTACTTATACTGAACAAGCTGATTTAAATTTTGCTCTATCAGCGGGTCATGGAGATTTTTTGCGAATAGTAGCATCTCCCGGAACAATAGAAGAAGCTTATTATTTAACTGCGGAAATGTTAGATCTTGTTTGGAAGTTTCAAACACCAGGGATACTTTTAACAGAGAAACACTTATCTGAAAGCAGTATGACAATAGACTTAGATATTGATAGAGCTAGATGGGCAGAACCAAAGATGCATAATGGGGGAGATTATAAAAGATATAAAGAAGCGGACGATGGAATTTCGCCAATGCTATTCCCACCTTCCAATGAAGTAATTAAATGGAATAGCTACGAACACGATGAGATTGGAATTACAACTGAGAGCGCAGACATGATCGCAAAAATGCATAATAAAAGGAATAAGAAACTTAATGCGCTTATTGAACATTTAAAGACTCAAAACACGATAAATATTATCCGAGGAGAACACCCCACCAATATTTTTGCATACGGATCTACTTATATGAGTGTTTTAGAAGCTATTAATTATGGTATAATAAATCCAACTATCGTTCAGCCGATTTATTTGAGCCCATTACCTGTTTGGGAATTAGAAGAATTTAAAAATCAAGATAATATAGTAATTGAACAAAGCATTACGGGACAATTTGCATCGCTTCTTAAAGAGAAGGCGGGTTTGAACATTAGAAGCGTGATTAAAAGATATGACGGCCGCCCCTTTGATCCAATTGAACTTTCAATTAAAATTAAAGAGGAGTTGGATTAATATGGAAAATCTTAAAACTAACGCCGAAATTACTTGGTGTCCTGGTTGTGGGAATTTTGGTATTTTTACTGCTTTAAGAAACGCAATCCCAAAACTGGAAGCAAAAGGAATAAATAGGGAAGATATTGTAATAACGGCTGGTATAGGATGTCACGCGAAAATCTTCGATTATTTGAATTTAAGTGGACTTTATGGGCTACACGGACGAAATAGTTCGAATGCTGAAGGAATGAAAATTGCAAATCCCAATTTAAAAGTGATTACCTTTTCTGGAGATGGAAACGGTTTAGGCGAAGGGTTGGC
>JAHLWJ010000494.1 GCA_019057975.1 Promethearchaeota archaeon
GATAGTATAGACGATGCCAATGATATCATTGAAAGAGTAATGAAGGACGCAGAAGTAGCGATTAGAAAGAATTATTCTTTTCTAAAATGAGAAATCGAGTAATTTAAAATATATTTTTTATTTTTTTATTTTATATTTATATACACATTAAAATAATTTTATTTAATATCATAATAATTTTAAAGGTAAGAAAAAATGTCTGAAGCAATAGATAAAAAGTATAAGAAAGCAGCTCAAGTAATTAATAGCGCTGGGGGATCCCCATATCCAATTATTGATACGTTAATCAAAATTTTGAAGCATTTAGTTGACGAAGATTATTTGGATTTTATTATAGCGTTTAAGAAGAGTCGATCTCAAACAATGGATCAACTTAAGGAAAGTAGTGGCTTAAGCGAAGAACAAATCGTTAAAAATGTTGAAATTTTAGCAAAAAAAGGCATAATATTTAATCAACCTAATCGTCGTGGTGTAATGGTTTATCGAGTGATGCCCTATGTTAATGTTGGTATTTTTGAATATACATTTATGAAAGAACTTGAAGACAACGAGGAAAACCGTGAATTTGCCAAATTATTCGCTGAATTAAGCAAGGAAGGTAAGGTAAGGCTCTCACAAAATTATGAAGCATATCTAAACTACCTGAAAACTATGCGTCCTATTGATAGAACTATACCGTTTGAAACGAATGAGGCAACAGGGAAACCTATCAAAATAGTCGTTGATGAAGAATTAGAGGTTCCTGAAGAAAAAGTTTTACCAACTCAAAAAGTCGAAGAGATTATTGAAAAATTCGATGATATTGCGGTTGGTCATTGCTTTTGTCGCCATCATAAGGATTTAATGGGTCGTTCATGCACTCAAACAGATGAGAGAGAGAACTGTTTTACTTTCGGTAAATCAGCTCGATATACTTCAGAACAAGGATTTAGTAGGATGATCTCTAAAGAAGAAGCTATTAAAATTTTGAAGAAAGCTGAAGATGATGGTTTAGTCCATAAAGCATACCACCCAAATTTTGACATTACTAAAGACGAAACAAGTATCTGTAATTGCTGCAATTGTTGTTGCGGTCAAGTAGGAAACATGACTGCGAATGCAACTAATTATATTTCTCAAATTGACCAAAGTCTGTGCGTTGGTTGTGGTACTTGTATTGAACATTGTCACACTAATTCTATCGAACTAAACGATGAAGGAAAAGCGGAGCGTGTTGGAGAATATTGTATAGGGTGCGGAGTTTGCGCACATTTCTGTCCTGAAAATGCAATCTCTTTAGTTGAGAATGAGAGAATTGTCAGAATTCCTCCACCAAAACCAAATTAAAACTTCTTTTTTCATAATTGGCAAAAATACATTATGTAAGAGATCATTAAAATAGGACATTAGTGATTACAAAATTGGCTAAAAAGAAAACTAAAATTATAGAAACAAAAGCCGGGAAAATTCAAGGGTATATCGATAAAGACATATCAATTTTTAAAGGGATTCCTTATGCGGAACCACCAATAGGCAAATTACGACTAATGCCTCCCGTTTTGAAAACTAATTGGGATGGCTTCTTAGAAGCAATAAATTTTGGTCCAGTTGCCCCACAACCACCTCCCTTTACTAAGTACTTTCCCCCACCACCACAAAGCGAGGCAGATTGTCTTACTTTAAATATCTGGACACCCAAAATTGACGATAAGAAACGTCCCGTAATGTTTTGGATTCATGGGGGATCCCATATATATGGTTCAGGTCAATTTTATGGGAACAACCTTGCTCGTCACGGAGATGTCGTAGTAGTTACAATTAATTATCGGTTAGGTGCTTTGGGTAATTTATATTTTCCTAACCAACCTGCCAATCTTCTTCAATTAGATCAAGTTACCGCACTTAAATGGGTTAATGCTAATATTGAATTTTTTGGGGGAGACCCCGATAATCTTACTGTTTTTGGAGAGAGTGCGGGAGCCACTTCTATATGTACTTTAATGGCTATGCCTCAAGCAAAAGGTCTATTTAAACGAGCAATTATACAAAGTGCAGGCGCTACTCCGAATGGTTTTAATTTATCTGATAGAAAATTAACTACAGAATGGATGTTAAAAGAGCTTAAGTTAAATCCATATGATTTTGACGAATTTCGAAAACTTTCCTCTGAAAAAATCATCAAAGCAATGTCCAACATCCAAATGAAAGCGATAGTGAAAAATATTAATATAAACTTCAGACCATGGGTTGACGGTGAAATTGTACCGCAACATCCAATAAAAGCCGTTAATGAAGGATATGCAAAGGATGTTGAGTTAATTATTGGCACTAATCTAGAAGAATGGAAATTTTGGCGTGCTTTTGAACCAAACTTTCAAAATATGGATATGTCTAAATTAACAACTCGTTTACAATATTCTGGAGTAGAGGATAATGATGTTGATCAAATTATTAATACATATAAGAAATCATTGGAAGAAAATGATCCTCCTTCAACACCTCGTGATATTTTTGATATGTATATGACAGATTCAAGATTTCGAATTCCCTCAATTAAATTTGCAGAAGCTCAAAGTAAGCACCAAAAAGACACTTACATGTATTTGTTTACGTGGAAAACTCCATTTGAAGGTGGCAAGTATGGCGCATTACATGCGTTAGAAATTGCGTTTGTATTTCATACATTTATGGATGATCATTTATGGGTCTTCCCAAAAAGAACAGAAGAGACGGTATCGTTATCAGAGAAAATGATGGATTACTGGACTTCTTTTGCTAAGACAGGTAATCCAAATCAAGATGGTGTCTTAAATTGGCCATATTATAATAAAGAGAAAAGAAAAACTATAAAATTCAACACTAACATTGAAATAATCGAGGATCCCTTTGGTAAAGAGAGAGAAATGTGGAATAAGATGAGAGAATGGTCTGAGTTTTAAATTAAAGTTAAAAAAATTAAAATATTTAAAAAATTGCTAATTATTTTTGTTATTATTATTACTATTTAATTACTAAGGAATTAGTGGAGAAAAATGAAAGATTTAAAAGATAAAACGTGTTTTTTGACTGGAGCTGCGAATGGGATTGGTCGATCCTTTGCTATGGCTTTAGCTAAAGAGGGTATGAAACTATTTATTACAGATATAGATACCGAAGGTTTAGAGCAAGTTAAAAATGAAATAGAGCAGATGGGGATAACAGTTCATTCGATGAAGTGTGATGTGTCTAAATTGAGTGATTTTGAAGATGCTGCTAAGGAGTTTTATTCTAAATTAGGAGATGTTGATCTTTTAATAAATAATGCAGGCATTGGTATAGCTGATGATTTAGCTAATATGGATTTAGAGATATGGAAAAATGTAATTGATGTTAATTTGTGGAGTATAATCATTTCACTTAAAGTTTTTTTGCCACGCATGCTTAAAAGAAAATCTGGTCATATCGTCAATGTAGCTTCAGCGGCTGGTCTATTCGGTTCGTCTGAGCCCCTTCCGTATATAACTTCTAAATTTGCTGTGGTTGGTCTCTCAGAGGGTATGTTTGCTCGTCTTAAAAATTTAGGTATAAATGTTTCAGTTATTGCCCCCAATTACATTAGAACGAATATTTTTGATGCAGGGCTAAAAAATACAAAATACGACCCAAAGATGCTAAAAGATTTTGGAAAGGAAAAACTTGATGAGGTCTATAAAACTTGGATGG
>JAHLWJ010000097.1 GCA_019057975.1 Promethearchaeota archaeon
ATAATTACTTGAATTTGTGTAATTATGAATTAGTTATCAAAGATCAATTAAAAATATATTATTTAAATGTTTATTAGAAATAAAACAATAGAATAACAAAATAATTAGGAATATACCTTCTATTTATACTTTGTATTTATATCAGTGTTTCAAATCCAATCCTTAAGAAAATGATGCCTTTAAGGTTTCCCTTCAATAATTTTAAATTGAGCTATTTTTAATATTTATATATATGAGATATTTGGCTATGTTTTAATAATTAAAATAATAAATATCTTAAATCTAAATTTATTGATTAAAAAAGGAATTAAGATAGATAGAATAAAAATTATCAAAAAAAATTTCTATATAAACTTATTAAGATGAAAAAGAATTATCCAATCGAGCATTGGTGTGGTCATTGCCAAATGATAACTCAATTTAAAGAAATAGGAAATCCCCTAGCGGAAATTCATTTATGCCAAAAATGTGGAAAAATCTTTTCATCGAAAGTTAAGAGGAAACCCTTCTTTCACTAAATCGGAAGAAATTAGAATATCCATTTTTGCAAAAATTCTTTTATTGGATAATTTTAAAGAAAATATAATAGATATTATGACGAATCTATAGTTGAAATATCTAAAAATATCGTTGACTCATTTCCAATAATATCAATGATTTTAACTGCTATTTGGTTGCTTTCCCTTTTCTGGAAAGGTATTGATTTTTCTCCAATTAAAAATTTAATATTTTCATTATCAGAAAAAGCTTTTAATTTAGAAATAAGTTTTTTTACTATTTTATTCGATTTAATAAATATCACTTGATGCACAAAGAATTTTTTATTATTAAAATTTTCATCAATATACCAAGCATTAATTCTATTTAACGGAAGTTTATCATATGATCCAGTTAAAGGATTAAAAACCTTCAAAGTTTTTAATTCAAGTTGATATTTACCACCCACTTTAGAAATTTCAATTTCTGGATGACCAACTACAGAAAATATTTGAGAATCTGCCGTTTTACGGCTTAAATCTTCAATTTGGACCTCAGGATTAATTAATACAATCTCGAATTTTAACTTTTTGGAATCAAATTTACTATATATCCTTTCTAAATTAATAGATAGGTTGAAACCAAAGCCTATTACAAAAAACCAATCAAATCCTTTATGTAAAGCAATTTCAATTGCATTCTCAACCTGAAATAAATTTATATCACCGAATTCAGGACCTATATAGATTCCTATATTACTACTGTTACCCTCTTTAATTATCCCTTGGGCATGAATAAATTTATTGTCGATAAGTTTAATATTTTTAAAATTTAGCCTAAAACCGTTTGGGAAGTAAATTCCAGTATTACTAAGATAAATGATTATTTTTTCAAGGAATTTTCTTCTCTCACTACTTTTTTTAAAAGTTTCTTTTGATATTCCTTCAAATGAAATCATTTTTGGGGATGATAATAAATTTTCTAAAGTAAAAGGAGCACATACCCTTATTAGGGAACTATCAATTTTAACATCATCATACTTTTTTTCGTATTTAATTTTTTTATTATATGCTATAGTGCTTGCTGATATATGTGGATATTGTTTATAAATAAAATCAAAATTTTTTGCCTTATCATTTATCTTAAAATAATCGAAAATTGAGGTTACTAATCGTTGTTTGGCTAAATTAATAGCAATTCTACTCGTATCACATGTTATCCATCTCCTTCCCCATTGTTCTGCTACATACACAGTAGTACCGGAGCCACAAGTAGGATCAAAAACAACATCTCCTGGATTTGTTGTCATTAAAAGACACCGTTCCAATATTTTTGTATTAGTTTGTACAACATATATTTGAAAGGAGTCACCCATAGTATCATCCCACATGTTTGCAATGGGAATTATTGGAAAGTCATCTAAATAGTAAATAAATCTTAGAGTGTTTGTTGTTGCATAAAGTCTATTTTTTTCTGCTAATCTTCTCATTCCTTCTTCAATAGAAACACTCCATTGTCTATTTTTTGGTGGAGTATATTTTTTACCTTTATATAGAAACGGTTTAGATCTTTCTTTGCTATAATGTTGAGATGCTAAACTAATTGTTGTGAATAGTTTCGAATTATTAGGAAATATTCCTGTTTTTCTTTCAACAGGTGTCAGATTTCTCCTTGTTCCATCCTCTAATTCAATTTTGTTGTAAGTTTTAAACAAATTACTATTAATTTCTCTTTTTCGATAGGGTTGATAATATTTCATTTTTTTCTTATTTTTACTAAACCAGACCAAATAATCACATATAGAAGATAAACGCTTACTTGTTGCGCTTCCTGTTTTTTTAAATGGTATGATAGCTATAAAATTCTCCTTACCAAAAATCTCTGATAGAATTTGAATTACATAACTTAAATGAGTATCATTTATTTGGACAAAAATCGATCCAGTTTCTCTTAATAACTTTCTACATAACAAGAGTCTCTCTCTTAAATAAATTAAATATGAATGGATTCCCAGTTCCCATGTATCCTGATAAACTTTTATTTTCTCAGGTTCATCTTCATGGTTTTTTACATTTTTAGATTCTAAATTAAGGTTGTAATTATATTTAAATTCAATACCATATGGAGGGTCAAAATAAATCATTTGGATTTTCTCCTCCATATTTTCGTTAAATAATAGTGAATTCATTACTAATAATGAATCTCCTAATATTAATCGATTATTCCAATTATCTTTATGCTGGTAGTATTTAATATTTTGGATTTCAAGTTCCTTATTGAAATAATCATCTAAAGTAGTTTGATTTTTATCGAATTTAATAAATTTACTAAGGATTTCTTTTGGATTAAAGATTTCTTTAATAATTAAATTCACTAATGAGACTTCGAAAATTTCTCTCTTATTTTTATATTCCCAGTTTAATTCTGGACCAATGTGGGGTTTGTGCTGGTGATATATTTTAATAATATCTTGTTCTTTATTTTCTAAATTGTCTTCCTGAAGTTTGATATTATTCTTTTTTGTTGAATTGTTTGTCATTTTTTTTTTGTTTTTTGGGGTTTTGTTTTTTATTTAAAATCTTTAAAAAACCAATATTTAAACAACTTTATAAAGTCCTTTATTTCTTGAATTTGAAGATAATTTTAATTTCTTTCTATTAAGCTAATATTAAAACATGATTTTAATATTATATAACAATAATATATTAATAAGAAAAGATAAAAAAAATAGAGAAAAAAATGGTAAATAATTCAAATAAAAAAAATGTGAATAACTTTCAGAAAGATATTTTAGATTATTTACCTGATTTTAAAAATCAATATAAAACAATAGAAATTAAAGCATCAACCAAAAATGATAAAATTTTATCTCCTTTCAGGTATCCAGGGAGTAAGGCAAGAGCTGTGAAATTTATCAAGGAAGTTTGGGAAAAGAGTTATCATGATGAATATAGGGAACCTTTGGTTGGTGGGGGTGGCGTTTTTTTTGGTAAAAAAAAAGTAAAATATAATTGGTTAAATGATCTCGATAAAGAATTAATGATTACTTACAAATTTATTGCAGATCCTAATTTAAGGATTAAATTGATTGAGAAAGTATCTAAAGAAATAGCTTCTAAAGAACGTCATCAGGAAATAAAGATTTGGCGACCTAAAACCGATTTAGATATAGCATATAGATATTTTTACTTAAATCGCACATCTTATAGTGGTATTATGAAGAAACCTGCTTGGGGATATCATCCTAAAAAAAGTGTTCCGCCTTCAAGATGGGGTCCAAGAATTGAATTAGCAAGCAGAAAGCTTGAGGGTGTTAAATTAACATCATTAGATTATCATGAAGTTATCAATGCCCTACCAACTGGTAATCATGTTTTTATTTTTGTAGATCCTCCTTATTTTAAAGCTGATCAAAAAAGAGCTTATAAATTCTATTTTACTTTAGAAGATCATATAGCGCTGTGTAATGTCTTAAAGCATACTAATTATGATTTTTGCCTTACTTATGATGATTGTGAAGAAGTAAGAGAATTATATGAATGGGCAGAAATTCATCCTGTTTCATGGAGATACCATACCGCAAATGCAAGAAAAGCTGATAGAAAAATGGGAATGGAACTTATTATTTCAAATTTCTAGCTTTTTTATTTGAATTCGATAGGAATTTCATCTAAAATATAGGGTCCAGCATTTCTAAATTCTGAATTAATTGGTAATGTCTTAAAACCTTTATACTTCCTATAACAGGATATACATGGTTTTAATACCACTTTATCTAGTTCTTTATTAAATTCAGTTGCTAATTTGATGTTAGGATAAATAATATCATTATTACCAGTTAAATTCCAACGACTATTTCTCCATCCTGAATTTATATTTTCATCACCAATTCCAATTAAGTAATGAAGTGGCAAGTCTGAAGTTGGAATAAATACAAAGTGTAAATCTTTTGATAAATTAAATTTCTTATTAAGTTGACCATGAGAAATTATCAATGCTAAGTAATTAAAATCAGATTTATGATAACCTCTCTTTGGAAATTGACCATGTGTTCCCATTACTTCTACTCCAATTAATTTTTTAGAAATATCACACATATTTTTTGATGTGCCTTTTACTTGGACCAAATATTCATTTTCTAATTTGTTTTTTACTTTGAAGTCATATTTTGGATAAGAATGTTCTGGAAGAGAAATTAAATAACCTTTCTCTTTTAAAAGTTCAATAATCCAATTTTCTTTCATATTTCCTTTAAGTCCCATAACAGCTGCTCGAAAATATTCTGGCTTACATAGTGTTTCTATAATTTCATAATCTTTAAGGTATGTTTCTTTAGATAAGTGCGGTAATTCTGAATTTTCTGGAATTTCACGACTCTCTAATGTTTTACCTTTATATTCTGGGAAACCTATTAAATCCCATCTATTTTTCCAAATTGAATTCCAATCAAAAATAGCAGGATCCCTTAAATAACCAGGCCAGTTATTATTTTGGGGAATCTCTTCAAATGGAATAATTAATATACCATTCTCAGGGTGGAAAAGTACAAGAAAATCAAATACTTGATCATCAAAAGAATATAGATTATCAGGTCTTTTTTCTCTTCCATGTGTTTTATGTAAGGAAACACCTACAACTTTATTTTTTTTTGTTGAACCTTTTGCTGGAGTTTTGAGTTGTAATCCAATTTCATTTAAATATATGTCTACATCTTCATCTCCTTTGCCTAATTTGATATTTTTTACGGTCATATATTTTGAGACAGTCAAATTAAATAAAGTTTCGAAACAAACTCCTTTAATTGGTCTTAAAACATTTGGATCACTAATTGCAACTTTATCAACAAGAGCCCATGTAAAATCATTAATTTCAACAATTTCACTAAACCTTTTTTTTAAGTCTGGAGGTATTACCATTTTAAAAATGCACTATTTTAACTTTTTGGATAATATATTCTTATATTGATTATATTTAAGTTGGTTTTCCATTATTGTGGAGAGTTCTCCATTAATATGGAAAGCATTCTAATATTAAATGAAGAATTAGTAAGATATATGGTAAAATTAAATAGAAGTGATTTATTAAAAATTAAAATTTTGAAGCAATTAAAAAAAAAGAATATCGAATATACTGCCTCTTATTTATCTGCAATTTTAAATGCTAAATTTGAAACAGTAAAAAATGCCTTAGAATTCTTTTATGAAATAGATCTTATTGATAAAGATGTAAAAGAACATGGAGTAAAAAACATTACTTATTACTTTTTAAGCAGTAAAGGTAAAAAATTAATAGAATCAAATAAAATATGAAATTTATTTAATAATATAAGATTAAAAAGGTGATCTAATTATTGAAATAGGACTTGTAGCAGGTAGTGCTTTGAAAAGACAAAACAAAAAATCATCTCCAAAAGATATATACACAAGATCCCCAATATTTATTAAAAGAAGAAAATATTGTGAAATGTTTTATGATAAGTGGTATATTCTCTCTGCTAAACACTATTTACTTAAACCTAATGGACCTCATATTGCACCTTATAATAAAACATTATTAGGTGCTAGTGAAGAAGAAAAAGAGAAATGGAGCTACGAAGTTTTTAGAATCTTAAAAGAAAAAGCATTACTTTCCAATACATTCATAATACATGGTGGAAAAGATTATTATGAGTTTTTAATAAAAATTTTTGATGAGAATAAAATAAAGTATAAAATTCCTACTAAGAATTTGGGACTCGGTGAACAATTATCTTGGTATAATAATCTAATAAAAAAAGAATTAAACTAAACTAAAGTTTTAATTCCTTTAATTAATTCCCTTTAGTAGTTCTACTACCAGAATTTAAAATTCTTTTTATCCAAAGGATTAACAAGATGATTTAATTCTGAAACTTCTTATATTTAAAATTTATAGCTATTTATATCCCATAATCGCAAAATTCTTCAAAAGAAAGCTTTCTATAATGAACTTGGCTTTTATCTTTAAAAAAATCTTAGGAATCGATTTTTCTCCTCTTCAACCTAAACTTCAGATTTGTAATTACCATCAAAAATTTTGTGTTCAGGTACGACTACTGCTTCCATCACATGTTTTAATTGAGTTTTTAATATATAAGTATTTTGGATGATAAACAGTGAAAATAAATTAGTTAAGATATTCAAATTAGAGGATTTTATAATTAAAGTAAGAGAGATGATATTTCAAAAAGTCTATTATTATTTTTATTTATTGAATATTCCAATAGAGCGTTTCTAAATTTAGCCGATTATCGACAAATTTAAATCATAAAAAATCTATATTATGTTAGAAAATTTCGATTTTCTATCTGGTAGTGGAATGTTTCGATTTTAGCCCGTAATTTATTCCTCCACGAATGAGTTTTTCCCGCTAAAAGAATTTGCATTCCATTACTTTTTTTTGTAAACTCCACTACCTTCTATTTAATTAAATAAGATATTTTTTAAAACACTTTTCCGGCAATTACATTTTAATAGTATTTCTAGAAGAAATTGCTACTCAATCTGAAAGCTGAAGTCTCTAAGAATTTAAGCTCGTTAAAGAATCATCTTTAATTCAATTAAAATTTTGTAAGAGCAGATAAATATAAACTTAGGACATTCTGTATAACATACTCTATTTTAATATAGTATATGGGTAGATACCATGTTACTTAAATGGCATAATATGCTTACAAAGAATGTCCATCATTGCGTTAATGTTTAGGTATTAATTATTCGTGAAATAACCGACAATTGAATTAATGAAAAACCAATATCTGATAATAAAAATATTCTCTAATATCTCAAATTATAACTTAGTGTGTTATTAAGTGTCCACATTTATGGATATCTGCTCCAATATCTTTTTATATAGCGAGTTTTAATCCATTAACGCCATCTTTTGACCAAATACCCTTATATTTAACTAATTGTCTATAACAATCTTCACAAATGTTTCCATTCATTTCGGGCATACCATCTTTGCTCCAAAATATTATGATATTTGATATATCTTTGATATCAGTTTCTTCAAGACAAATTACACATTTACCTTTTTTTAATAAATTCATCGAATATAATAACCAAAATTATTTTTTTATTTTTAATTGGTATAGTCTGAATTAATAAAAAACTCAACTATTAATGAAAATTTTTCATTTAAATTCTAAAATACTATTTTTGATAATCCCAAAAAACAAAATGACATTTAATACAACCCATTAATCGTGCGTTTCTATGATAAGCGCCCTTTACTTCATCAAGTGTTATTGTTTTGAATAAGATTGTTCCATGCTCATTTTCACAATTAGGACATTTATATTTTTTCTTCGATACATTTAAGATTGCTCCTACTATATTTCTTCACCCATTTAAATTAAATATTATCTTTTGAAACATTATAACCACTACTTTGGAGTTCATCTACTAATTTGTATTTCCAAACTTCATTTTTATCATATGGTATATAAATATATCCTGAAAGGTCAGTTGGCATTTCAAAATTATCATCCTCCAAGTATAAGGCGACTACATTTTCCCTTTCAATTTTGCCGACAAAATATCCAAATTCAAATATTACATTTTGTCGTGCTCTAAGCTTTGCTTTTGATGGATTAACATCTTTACTATAACCTTTATCATCTGGTGAAAGTAAAATTATTGCAAATCCTACATTAGAGTAGTTTTCAAATTTCTCAATTATTGTTTTTCCTTGGCTGGATTGCTCGTGTAAAATAATTGGTGCTAATCCAAGTTTTTCTAAAGTTCTTGCAAGAGATTCTTTCATTTCTTTATTTTTACCATGAACAATAAAAATCTTTCTTGACTTTGTAATCTTTTCTTTTTTTATTTCATATTCTTCGCCAACTTCTTCAAGATAATTTACAATAAATTCCTTAGCTTCTGGAATTAATTTAATTGATTCTAGATTAAATCCTCCAGCAAATCCAAAAACTCGACTTGCAAAGTATTCTAATATATTTTGATTTGTTAACAACTTAATATATCTTTCATCACTCAAAAAAGCCTGCGGCTCCTTCGATGAATAGCGATTTAGTAAACTATTACGAATATTATTATCCATGAATGAACTGTTCGATATTAACCACCTATGATCTTCTTCAGAACAATTTCGTTCTATTTCGATTTTCTCTAGAATTTGTAGATACTTTTTAGCATTGAGGATTGTATCTTTAGTAGTATCATTATTTCTGTACATTCTTTTTATCAACTCCAACATTGTATTTTATTAAGATTTTTTCTTTTCGCTATACAATATCATTAAAAATTTCAATTGAAACTCTAAAAAGTATTATAGTCTTAATACTTTCAAGAAAATCTTGATATTTATTTGTAATTATTAAACAACCAATATTTTAATCAATAGGTTTTAAATTTTTTTAAAGTTTAAATAAATTTTGAAATATTATATAATTAAAAAGGTGATTATTATTAATAGATGTCAATATTGTGAAGAATTTAAACCAACTACTAATATTCAAAATAAAATCCCACTGTTATTCTTTAATGATGATTTTCATAGTCGCTATATAATATGTGATGATTGCAAAAAAGAACTCTTAGCAAACAGGTCTCTTACATCTAAGGATGGGAAATGTACTGCAATCATAGGTTGATTAAATTTATCTATTAACCGTTTACAAGTTTTGAGTCGTGAATTAAAAGTTATTACAAGAAAATTTTCTTGAAATAACCGTGATTCGAATTTGTGATATATGATGAAAGAGTTTAATAATTATATTATTTAGGTGTATAATATTCTCCTCCAATGAAGGAATCATCATAATACTTTAATTCTTTGGATCTTATATTCAAAAATTCTAAAGTTCCATTCCATTTATTGATTATGTCTTCTTCTTTGGAGTTCGCAATGTTATTACGAATCAGATCAAAAACAGCTGGTCTTTCTTTTTTTTGAATTCTTTTCGGCCAATCGAGCGTATACTTTAATGGAATTATACTATGATCCTTAACAGGTACTTTGTATGGAATTATAGTGCCTAGTTCATTTCCATCTGTAGTAGAATAGCAAAGCTTAGATTTTATAGGCGATTCTAGGCAGGAGGTATGACAACCAATACCCACCCATTCTTGAATACCTTCAGTTTGATACGCGTTTATTAATGGAATTCCGAGATAAAGATTTTTATCTTGCTCTATTATACATTCTCCATAAGCTACTCCAATTCTTAATGGAAAGCTATTATTGATTCCAATACAAAAGAGTAATTCAAGCATATTAAGGAATGTATGATCATATTTCCATATATCATCAACTGGATAGGAAAAACTTTCACTCCAAGCAAATATAGAATCACTAAATATCGTATAATTTAATTTGTAATCCTTGAAATAATTAATACTAGAAATTTTAATATTAATTGCAATCCTATGTAATTTTCGAATTAATTCATGGTAATTATAGGCAATCTCTTTCAGTTCAATAGTTTTCATTAATTTTGTAAATCCTAAAACATCACAAAATGCTACGTATCTATTTTCAGCTTTAATCTTATCAAACTTAATTTTAAACCTTAAATTTTCAACTTTTATTTTATTTCTAAACTCGAAAGTGGTTTAGATTTTAACTCCTGAAGAATATTTAGGGGATAAAGATTCTTACTCTTCAACTCGTCATAAATTTTTGTCCTAACTTTTTCTTCTTCATATTTAATTGAGTGATTTCTAACTCTCGAAAGTAACCCCGAAATTTCATTAAATATCTCTCTAACGCGATTTATATGCATAAAATAAAGATTATCAATAAACGGTAAAGCAGAATTTTCCATTTCATTTCTATAACTAATTATAATACAAACTTTCTCTTTAAAATGCTCGTATTCTGGAATTTTCATTTGTGCCCATTCGTAATGTCCTTTTGCTTGCTGACAAGATCTTTTCGAAATTCCACCATCTTCCGATTCCTCGCTTTTTGCCTCAAATAATACTATTATTTTATTAGAAAGCTGCCAAATAGAATCTGGAGCACCCTCTCCTAACGGTGAGTTGATTTAAAACTCTCCCACAATATCTTGATAGGTTCCGTTAGTAAATTCCGTTAGTAAATTCCTCAACTAAAAGAAATTCTTTTAAATCATTTTTTTCGTTTAATAATCTCTCAATGAGGATATCTCTGCTTTCTAACTCTTGAAAATAAGTCGATAAAATTCTGTGGGAATATTTACGATTCTTTTTTAAATCTTCAATAGTTATGTTTTCAGCTTTCTCAATAACTTTATCATAGTCGCATAATAATGAATCCTTCCAAAATGTTGGATCTAATGGCATATTAATGAACGCTCCATATTTAAAATATTTTAATTCCTTTGATTTTGTCTCTCTTATACTAAAAAAGAGTTTATTTCTCTAATCAATATACCATGTTTAAATTATTAAAACATTTTTATTAAAACATAAACTAAATGCAAAAATTTAAAAAAAAATTGATAACAATTAAAAAAAAATTGATTTAAATGCCAGAAAGATATATAATCTATTCAGAGGGTCCAGATGAAAAAGCATTAAAAGAGGCATTGAGTAAAGTATTTGAATTATGTGCATCTCTAGGGCATAATGCTGTAATACTTCATGTTCCTGGAATTAAAAGTTTAGGAGGAATAATTGAGGAAGTATTTGGAAAAGTATTATTAAAAAAGCTTTCAAAGGAGAAAAGCATAAAAATTAATAATATAAAATTAACTTTAAATACAGAAAGTATTAAAATTAATAATCAGACAGAAGATATAGTATTATCAATTTATCCTACCTCGAAAATGTTTGATAATATCAATGATTTAAAAAAAGTAAGAGCAATTGTGGTTGTTCCTTATACTGAAGAGGAAAGAAACGAATTTATAAAGACCTGGAATCCAGTGATAATAGGAAAGGATGATGTTGAATTTCAATCTTTGGATATTGACCCCCGATTGGAAAATGCATTGTCCTTACTAACTAGTATGATAAATTTATCTACGGATTTAACTCATCCTTCTGATAGAGAAAATGCAATTCAGCTTTTACAGCTGTTATATAAGAGGGGTATTAATTTAAATCCTAACGATATGAGAATTTGGGCACTTCAAAACGGGTGGAATTCCGATGGTGCAGATAAATTACACGATATTGCTAAAGGTGTATTAGAGGGTAAAAGATTCCGAACAACTGGTCAAAGTATATGGAATGATAAAATTATCGATAAAATATTAGGAAATTAGATTTTAGAATAAAATTAAATATTTGTACTCCATATTATTTGTAAAAAACTAAGCGTCAGTAAAATATTTATAAAAAATCGAAGAATTACTACAAAGCCTTAATCTTTATATTGAATATTTTATATTGAAGCTAAAAACAATAAACAATTGAAAATTATAATATTAGGTAATGCAGAATCGTAAAAGTAAATTAACGAACTAAAATCTAGTGATCATACTCTTAATGAAAAGGAAAAAAAAATTTTCATATTTAACAATCTCGATTTAAAGTTAGGAAAAAAGTGCGTGTTATAATAAAGAAAATTTATTTTTAGGAAAAGATTTTTTCATTAATAAAAATTATGTTATTGTTGAAGATTGAAAGATTAATTTAATATATGTATTGCAAAATTTATTAAATAAAGAGAGAAAGCATAATGTTGTATCTATTGAGAGTAGGAGTAGATCTTACATATGGTGGTTTTCATAGTCCCATTTTCAGAGATCTTTCCTATTTATTTATTCCAATCCCAGATAATAATGTAATAAAGGAGAGAAGCATAACATACTCTGAATATAAATGGAATAATAAAAGTATTCTTCCCTACATTCCAAAAAATTTGCGAGAAGAATTTTCTTCAAATACAATTCATAACGACCCGGAATTTATTACCTTCACTTATGGTTCTCCTAAGTTTCATTCGAAGGGTACTATTGAAAAAAATTATAAAAAATTAAAAAATGCAAAGACAAATGATTTATTAGTATTTTATGCCGGTTTTTCAGATGCCTTTGGAGAAGGCAACGACTTAATTTCTGGACTGTATTTCTTTGCGTATTTTGTTGTGGATCAAATTATTAAATATTCGACATTTGGTTCTTTTAGAGAGGATCTTAGAAATCTTATATCGGGCAATCATCATTATATCCATGAATGGAACAACCAGGTGATTGTTGTTAGTGATCGTGAGAACAGTCGAGTTTTCGAAAAAGCTGTACTATTAAGCTCAAAAAAATATGATAGAAAGGGTAGTAATTATTATCCTTGTGAGGAAATTAAAAATATACTTGGTGGATATAATAGAGCACTTAATCGTTCTTCTTTAAGAGAATTTAATCAATTCTCAATGCAAAAAGAGTTTAAAAAATACTTAGATAACAAAAGTATTAAAATTAATTTTTAAATTATTAAAAAAAATTCTAACTTCATTAATCTTCATCATCCTCAAGTGTTCCATCATATTCAATATATTTATAACAAATATCAATATCTTTCTTCATTAAAAAAGGGTCTCCTTGTCGACCCTTTATTTTTTCGGGAGTATTTAACCATGCAAAGAATTTATGTATTTCTGATTGAGAAAAATTACATTTATGGCCTGGTCCTTTTTTTATGATAAATTGAAAATCATTGGGAATTTGAAGCGCATTTTTTCCATAATAGCAGAAATATTGAGAGATTAAAACGTTTTCTCCACTAAGATCATGTTCTTTTAGTTTTTTATTTTCTGTTCCATCTTTATTACTATGTTTTGAGGGCCTTTGAATAAAGACATTATTTTCATTATTATAATATATATTATCTCCTAATCTCTTAACTGGATCATTACTCTTCCAATTAGGTATTTTATATTGAAACCTTTTGTCTTTTGAATATTGTTCAAATGTTAACTTTTCTCCAACCTTCATAGCATAGATTAATCTATCATTTCCAACATTTTCAACTGATCCAGTGCCAATAATCCAATCATCCTTTTGGACCTTTTTCCTTATCCTTGGCTTACAAGTAGCCAAGGAGCAATATTTACCAAATGGGTTTGGAGCAAAACCAGAATCATATCGAACAACATAAGAAAAGATCTTTGTCATGAATTTCACTTTCTTTTCATTATTTTTAGATATTGTTTTTAGATATAATTATTTTGTTAAGCTATATATATAAGTTCTAAAACATATTTTATTCTTTAGAATAAAGAATTGGGGGATTAGTAAATAACACATCAAATATTCCTAATTTAATATCAAGTTTAGTGTCTGACTTCCAATTTTTTGGAAGATATTCCATTAAATCTCAAAGTATATCTTATTGCATTACTACGGAATAATAATAATTTTTTTAAATATTGAAATCTATCACAATTTGTAAAAATTACTAAATATATGGGTGAATCATATTGATTCGGCACTCAAGTTTAAAATTTGTAGATTTAGTCAATCGTAGTATAAATTATTTTAATAAAAACTATTTATTTTTAGGTTTAATACATTCACCAAATATAACCTTGTCATTTTCATCTATTAAAAATAAACATTCCATTTTTTCACCAGAAGGTTTTTCAGCTTCAGCATTTATCCTTTTATAATTTCTGCCAATAATTGCATTTTCTAAAGGAGTTTCATATTTGGTTATATTTAGTGATTTATACCCAAATTCTTTTCTCAATTTATCTGAAAGGCCACTTTCTTCCATATTTATATAGATATATAGCCAGATTAAAAAATTTTACTTGTTTAATTAATTTAATTTTGAAGAAGTATTCTATTTTTAGTTCATATCTGTCCAAAATCATTTCAATACAGCTAAGATAAGTCTTAGCTAATTCAATATAAGCCACTCCTTCTTCTACAAATTCAAGCATGAAAGAAAGATTATAAAAAGAGGTAATTAAAAAACGGAAAAAATAATTCTAACTGCAATGAGAGTGCTACAACTGGAAATATTGAAGAAGAATTATGTTCAACTTGTTTTGGATTAGGGAAGAAAGTTGTAGAATGTACTCGTTGTGAAGGAACTGGTATATTTTCGAAAGAAAAATGTAAAATTT
>JAHLWJ010000495.1 GCA_019057975.1 Promethearchaeota archaeon
ATAGACTCTTTTTTAAAATATCAATAGAATTTAAGTTTTTTTTATGATACTCTGCGACTTTTGGAAACATTACAAGTCCAATAGCACCTGGAATGAAAATTACTATCTTTCCCATTGTTGCAGCTGCAGAATATTGACCTGCATTTAATTCATTGAAGAAATGTTTAACTAAGACAAGGTCAAAACCTATTAATATAAACAAACAAATTGATGCAGTAAGTACAGGTACAGTGTACTTATAAACCTCTAAAAAATTTATATCCTGTTTTATATCCTGTTTATTATTCCCATTTTTAAAGATAAAACTAAGAGGTATAAATGATATCAATATAGCTATAAAGCCAGAAATGGAGCTTGAACCGATAGCCCCACTATTTTTAAAACCTAAATATACAAGTAATATTCCAATAACCAAGCGTAAGATTGCATCAATAATTAAATTCAAGGATAAATGAGAAAAGTTTTGAATACCCTGTAATGTTCCTCTGCTTATAGAAACAAAAATTGAGATAATAACCATTGAACCTAAAATAATTATTGGAATTGGAGACACTGTATTTAAAAATAAGGCTATTTGTTTTGAGGCTAATATAAAAAAAATAAAAAAAATTAAGCAGATTAATGTTACCTTTTTAAATGAATCAAAAAAAAAGTTTGAAATTGATTTGTAATCCTTTTCTGCAAAAAAATTAGAAATATATTTTGTAGTAACTGTCTGAATAGTGGATATTAATGAGGATAAAATCATAAAAATTGAAATTAATGAAGCAAAAAGACTGAATTCAGCAGGACCTAACATTCTTGCCATTATTAATGTATAAATATAATTTGAAAAATTAACTATATTAATTGCAATAAATACCAAAGCTAATTCTTTCGTAAATGTTATTCCTAAAACTCTTCTTATTAATTTTGATAAAATATTATAGATTTTTTCCATAAACTTATTTTTTAAAGAAATCTTTTAACGCTAAATCCCAATTTCTCATCTTATGTACCCCTCTCTTTTCTAAATTAAGATTTTCTAAAACTGAATATTTTGGCCTTGGCGCTGGTCTATTTAATTCTTCTGTTGAAATTGGGGTTACTTTAACATCATTTATTTTTCCATATTTCAATATTTTTTTTGCAAACTCATACCAAGAGCACTCACCACTATTTGTAATGTGATATATTCCATAATATTTTGTTGAAATTAGAGCAGAGATAGCTTTTGCTAAATCAGGAACATAAGTAGGGGAACCAACCTGGTCATTTACTACCTTTAACTCTTTTTTATCCTTTGCAAGACGCAGCATTGTATTCACAAAATTTTTCCCTTCTTTCCTGAAAAGCCATGACGTCCTAACAATGAAAATTTTATTTAAAAAGTGTTTAATTATCAACTCTCCCCCATATTTTGAAATACCGTAAACACTTATTGGATTTTGTATATCAGATTCAAGATAAGGTGATTTTTTTTTACCATCAAATACATAATCGGTACTGATATAAACCATTTTACTATTATTTTTTTTAGATGCAATTGCAACATTTCCAGAACCTATTGTATTTACATCAAAAGCAGTTTTTATATTACTTTCACATCCATCTGCATCTACAAATGCTGCACAATGAATAACAATATCTGGAACTATTTTAGATACTGTATTTATTACAAGATTTCTGTCTGTTATATCTAACTCTTTATGACCAAAACCATAAACCTTATTGTCTTTTGAAAGGAAATCAACAAGCTCTGATCCAAGTTGTCCTTTGCTTCCAGTTATTAGAATCTTCAATGATATTCACTCCATAAATTGTTTATAATTAAATTATTTACTCTTAAATTATCTCAGGATATTGTTTTTCATAATATCTTTTATATTCCTCAGAATCCTTTATCTTTTTCCACCACCATCTATTACCTACATACCACATAACAGTTTTTTTAAAGTTATCTTCAAAATCCCCTGTTGGTTTCCATCCTAATTTTTTAATCTTACTATAATCCAATGCATATCTTATGTCATGACCAGGTCTATCTGTAACACTTTTTATCATAGATTTTGAAATACCTAATATATTAACAATTCTTTTTGCAATCCCTATATTTGTAATTAGATTTCCAGTAGCAATATTGTAAACCTCCCCCACTTCTCCTTTTTCTAATAGCATCTCTATTGCTTTACAATGATCAGTGACATAAATCCAATCTCTAATCTGACTACCGTCTCCATATAAAGGTAAAAGTTTTTCTTCTAATGCATTTGTTATGAAAAGTGGGATAAATTTTTCCGGATACTGATATGGTCCAAAATTATTAGAAGCGCGAGTAATAATCACAGGAACATTATGAGTAGCAAAATATGAATATGCTAACCTTTCCCCAGCAAGTTTGCCCACTGAATAAGGATTTCTTGGCTTTAAGTTATCTTCCTCTTTAAAAAACCCTTCATAAGCAGTTCCATATACCTCATCTGTTGATATCTGTATAAACTTAGAAATATTATATTTTCTTGCTGCTTCCAATAAAACATAGATACCTTGGAAATCAGTTCTCATAAACTCTGAAGGGTCTTCAATTGATCTATCAACATGAGTTTCTGCAGCAAAATTTATAATGATATCTACATTATTTTTCACAATATCGTTGACTAAATTTACATCACATATATCTCCATGAATAAATCTATAATATGGACTATCTTCTATATCTTTTAAATTATCCAAATTTCCAGCATAAGTTAATTTATCAAGATTAATTATTTTATAATCTCTATGTTTTTTTAGCATATACCTTATAAAATTGCTACCAATAAAACCTGCTCCTCCAGTCACTAATATTTTTTTCAAATCAATCCTCCTAACTATTTTTAATGAGATTCTTCACATACAAGAATGACACTTTTTGTATAGGATTTATTATCCCATTTTAATATCCCAGTTGTATGGAATTTCATCAGAGTCATAAGGAATGCGGTATTCATCTGGATTATCATAATCATAAAGTTTATCTGGACAATTTATAATGTATGCTATTTCCTTACTTACACCTTTAAATCCATGTATTACTATGGGTGGTATGGTAATTCTTGAATAATTTTGTTCACCTATAAAAAATTCATTAACTTCTCCATGTGTGGGAGAATTTTCTCTATTATCATATAAAACCACCTTAGCCATTCCCTTAATACATACAAAGTTATCCATTTGTTTTTTATGATAATGCCAACCTTTCACTACTCCAGGATAACAAGTTGTCAAATAAACCTGCCCAAACTCTTTAAAGGCTTCTTCATCACTTCTTAGTAACTCTACTAAAAATCCCCTTTCATCAGGTATAATTCTTAATTTTTTAACTATAACTCCATCAATCATTTTTCTCCTTTCATATATTTAAGATAATAGATTATCAATTACATAATCCCAATTTATAAATTCAACAGTTTTTTTCCCTTCAGCACCTAACTTTTTTGCAATATTTTTATTTCCATATAAATAATCAAAAATTTTTGCTATTTCTCTTGGATTCTCTTTTGAGATAAAACCACTCTTTTTATGTTTAACAAACTCTAAAACACCGCCTGAATCAGATAAAGTTATCACAGGTTTTTCAGAATTAAAAGCTTCAATTGTTATGAATCCATAATCCTCATCCAATGGAGCAAAAAATACACAAAGACAGTTAGCATACA
>JAHLWJ010000098.1 GCA_019057975.1 Promethearchaeota archaeon
CTCCTGATCTACAATATCCTGTGTGGTTGATGGGTATGAGAGCAGCCATGGAATACATGTTAACTGGGGCCTCTCTTAGTGGGAAAGAAGCAGCACGAGTAGGTTTTGCCAATAGATCCTTTCCTGCTGAAGATTTAGAAGAAAAAGTACTAGAAATGGCTAGAAGCGTCGCTAATATTCCACCTGATCTACAAATCCTTAACAAAAGAAGCGTGCATCAAGCTATGGAGATAATGGGTATTCGGAGTGCAATCCGTGCAGGGCATCCTTATGTTTCTTTAGCACATTATACAAAATCTAATCAAGAATTCATTCAAAAAATGTATAACGGTGGTGGCTTAAAGAAAGCATTTTCTGATCGAGATGGTAAATGGGGGGATTATCGAACCAAAAAATCAGAGTGATTTTAACTCGAGCTTAAATTTTTTTTATTTCTTTCAGAAGTTAAATCATAAATTAAAAATTAACCAAAAAATTTGAATATCTATGACATTACCTTTAGAGAATATCACGATTTTAGATCTGTCACGTATGCTTCCAGGCCCTTACTGTACAATGATCTTATCCGATCTCGGAGCCAATGTTATTCGTGTAGAAAATCCGAATGATATGATGAGTAATCTCCCTCCTTTTTTTCAGAAGGATAACTATCGCGAGAGTGCATTTAATGCAGTTCTTATGAGGAACAAGAAATCAATTACTCTAAATCTGAAATCTGAAGAAGCTAGAAAGATATTTTATGAGCTGGTAAAGAAAGCTGATGTTGTTATGGATACTTTTCGACCGAAAGTTATGGAAAGGCTAAAAATTGATTATAAAACCTTATCAGCTATAAACCCATCAATAATTTGTTGCTCTATGACGGGGTATGGACAAGATGGACCTTATGAGCAAATAGCAGGTCATGATATTAATTACATTGCGGTTGCGGGAGTATTAGATGCCACAAGAGAAAGATATGAATTGGGTAAAGATGATAAAGAACGAAGGCCAATACCACCTGGTGTATCAATAGGTGATATCGGTGGGGCATTAGTTTCTGTTATTGGGATACTTGGGGCTCTATTTGAAAGGGAAAATAATCCTGAAAAAAAGGGTCAATATGTAGACATCTCAATGACTGATTCAGTATTTTCTTTCAACCCAATAGCAGCTGCAAGTAAGTTTGTAAGAGATTTAAAAGAGAAATCAGAAGAACCAGAAAAAAGAACGAAAACAGGAGGAGGCTCACCATACTATGCTGCTTATAAAACAAAAGATGATAGATATATAGCTGTTGGGGCTATGGAACCGAAATTCTGGCAAGGATTGTGTGATGGTTTAGATCGAAAAGACTTGAAGGCTAAAATGTGGGTACAAGGAGGAGAAAAGGAAAAAGTCTTTGAGGAATTAAAAAATGAATTTCTTAAGAAGACGCAAGAGGAATGGCTTGAAGTCTTTAAAAATTACGATACGTGTATCTCTCCAGTTAAAAATTATTTTGAGGCCTGTGATGATCCTCAGATTCAAGCTCGTAATATGATTGTGAAGATGAAGCATCCCATATTCGGTGAAATTCAGAATCTAGCCTCTCCAATCAAAATGTCCAGGACCCCACCTACTATACGAAGCCTAGCTCCTAAGACTGGGCAACAGACAGAGGAGATTTTAAAATCGCTTAATTATTCTGAGGAAGAGATTGAAAATTTAAAAAAAAATAAAGTAATTTAATTTTATTACAATCAATTTTATTCTTTGGTAGTTTCCTTACTCATTCCTCTTTTTCTTCAAATATAGCGAATGGATTTTCTTCTTGTTCATCAAGCAGTGTATTTGTATTAGCTTCCATTTCACGAGATTGCCCCTCAGCATTTAAGAACATTTTCATTCGTGCCTTTGAAGTGGGCAATGCAACGGACTGCCCAAATAGGTATTGTTCTTCCAAGAGTGCTGTTTCAAGAGGTAAATCTACTCCTGCCAATACAGATTTTTTTGCTATGGCTATCGATTCAGCGGGAAATGATGCAATTCTATAAGCTAAATTTTCAACATAAAGGGTTAATTTATCTGGAGGAAGAGCACGATTTATTAGCCCATAAAGTTCAGCTACTTCTGCAGGGAAATCATGTCCTCCGAGTACAATTTCCATTGCTCGCCTTCGTCCGACCTCACGAGGAATTCTAATTGTTCCTCCTCCTCCTGGTATAATTCCCACCCCAATTTCAGGTTGAGCAAAAACTGCTTTCCCGATTAGTCCAAAAATCATATCGAAGCTTTGAATGAATTCAAATCCTCCACCACGTACTACACCCTCGACTTTAGCAATCGAAACCTTAGGCATTGTACGATATGTTTCATTGATCATGTGAACTGTACCTTCAATACTTGTTTTTTTTGGAGCTGCTTCATCAGGCATTACCACCAATCCTTGGACATCAAAGTGAGCAATAAAAAAATCAGGATCAGCGCTATCAAATACAATAACACGAACTTTATCATCATCCTTAATAGTATTCGCAAGCATAGCAAATTCCATTATCATTTGCATATTCAAAAGATTCATTGGTGGATTATCAATTGTTACAAATGCAACCCCCCGATCTATTTTCACTTTAAACAATTTAAAACCATCATAACTCATTTCTTTTTCTCCTTTCAGATTCTAAAGACCATTAATTCTTTAACTATTTAGAAAGATGCTTATTTTATGAACTTAATTTTGGTAGAGATCTATATATAGATTTTGAATAATGAATAGTGATTTTAAATTAAAATAAGAGAAAGTAAAAAGAAAAAAATTATAAAATGTCTCCTAAGAGTTTTTCCAATTCTTCTAATCTCCGCTTTGGACCTAATTCTGCTTCTCGTGTTTGCAAACCTGAATCAAGAGCCTGGTTCATTCTTCCTTTAGAGTCTAACGATGCTGCTGCTATAGCAAAAAGACGTCCCTCTTCAAGTAATCCTTCTTTTCTTGGCATTTCTTCAGCCACAACCACAGATCTTTTAACTATAGCAATAGTCTCAGCTGAAACATATGCTATACTATTAGCTAGAATTTCTACAAAAGGACCAATCTTATCGGCGGGTAGTGCTCTATTAATCCATCCATAACGTTCTGCCATTTTTGCTGAATAAGGTAAAAGACCTAGCATGGCTTCTAACGCTCGAGACCTCCCCATTAATCGTGTTAACCAGTGTGTTCCACCTCCCCCTGCTATTATTCCTACTGCAGCTTCAGTCTGAGAGAATACTGCTTTACCTATTGCACCAAATCTCATATCCATGGATAGAGCAAATTCATTACCTCCTCCTCCAACAATACCTTCGATTTTTGCTATTGTAACTTTCGGCAATGTCCGAAAATCCATAAAATACTTTTTCCAGCCTTGTAATTCTGTGGCGGCTGGTCCAGGTTCCTCTGGAAAATCAGTTAAAGCAGTAACATCGAAATGTGAAATGAAAATATCTGGATCTGCACTTTGAAAGACAATAACTTTCACATCATCATCTTCTTTGACTTGATTGAAAAATCGATCCATATCTTCTAGGAAAGCCATATTAATCAAATTTACGGGAGGATTATCGATTGTAACCCATGCGATTGCATTTTTAATTTCAATTTTAAATACTTTATAATCTTTATATTCCATTTTTTTGATCATAATTTTTTTAATTGCATTAATATTTCTGACTTATTATCAAATAAGAATTTTTTTCTAAAATCTCCAAAAAAGGAAAAATATAAGGTGTTTTAAACCTTTCAGTGAAAAAATTATTTTTTCTCGAGCCTATCTGTAAGTTCTTCTACCCATTTTGAGACTGTGAGTTCTCCTTCACGCGTTTGACCACCTATTTCAAGGAATAAACTCATTCTCTCCTTTGCTTCGGGTGAAACACATGTTAGATTGAACAAATGAGTTTCTTCTAATAAACCTTCCACAACAGGTTTTTCTAGGGCTAACAATACAGCTTTCTTTGCAGCAGCTATTGTGTCTGCTGGATATGATGCAATTCGATAAGCAAGTTCTTCAACAAACAGTGTTATTTCTTCTGGTGGAAGAGCACGATTAATGTACCCATATCTTTCAGCTAATAAAGCGGGAAAATCTGAACCACTTAATACTATTTCCATAGCACGGGATCTTCCTATTAAGCGAGGAAGTCTCTGAGTTCCTCCTCCTCCTGGGATAATACCTAAAGGTATTTCTAACTGACTTAAAATTGCCTTTCCAATAGCTCCAAATCTCATATCAAGTGACAAGACAAATTCACTTCCTCCACCCCTTACTCGCCCTTCAATTTTTGCGATTGATATCTTTGGCATAGTACGATATGTCTCTTGCATTTGATGACCGAAATGTAATTCAGTAGGTTTTGGTGGTGCTTTATCTGGATATTGTAAAAGGAGGTTTACATCATAATGACAAATAAAATAATCAGGATCTGCGCTGTCAAATACAATTACTTTCACATTGTCATCATTAGACACTTCATCTGCCAGTTTACCGAATTCCCCATAGAGCTGATTATTTAATAAATTGATGGGTGGATTGTCAATGGTGGCAAAAAGAACTCCTTGATCAACTCGAATCTTGAGAAGCTTATAACCTTTATATGACATTTCAAATTTTCACTTTAATTTTTAACTTTTTAAATCTATTTTATTTAGAGATAAAATTAGATAGAAATCTATTTATAGATTTTGAATAATAAGAAAACGAATATCAATAATAAAAGAAAAATAGTAAATTTAAAGATTTCTTGAAAAGACATGCATTACATTAGTGAATCCTAAACCAGGTTGTCCTAATGTATGTTGGAGACCAAGATCAAGGTGTTTATCTGGAACTTGGCGTTTTGCGACTTCCTTATCTTTGGTCATTTGCCAAAATATTTCAGCGATTTGTCGGGCTCCTGTTGCTCCAAGTGGATGACCGACCGATAATAATCCACCACTAGGATTAATTGGCAGATCACCGTCAATCTCTACGACACCGTCATTTATCATAGCTGGACCTTCACCTTTTTTACAGAAACCGAAATCTTCATAATGAACAAGCTCTGAAACTGAAAAACAGTCATGACATTCAACAAATCCTCTATCATAGAAGTCTTTTGGTTCAACCTTTGCCATTTTATATACTTGTTGTGCAGTTAAATAATCAGTGACTATTCCTGGTCCATACCAACCGCCAGTCTCTTGATAAAAGCGTCTTTCATTTGCACCTCCCATATTACTTCCCATAGCACTCCCTTTAACCCATATGGGAGTATCTATGTGATGTTTTTTGACAAAATCCTCGCTCATAAGAACCACAGCAGCAGCCCCATCTGTACGGGGACAGCATTGCGATCTTGTTAGTGGATCATTAATCATTACATCATCTAAAACCTCGTCTAGAGTCATATGGTTTTGAAATTCTGCTTTGCGATTCTTGGAACCATTTCTTCTACTTTTCACCACTATATTTGCAAAATCTTCTTTTGTCGAACCATACTCTTTCATATGCATTCTTCCCATAAATGCAAAACCTGCAGGCATACCGCCACCACCGCCACCTGGCATTGGAGAACCATGGCTAAAGGCTTTTGCTTCAATTTGGAATCTTGTTCCACCTCCAACCATACCCATAGATACATTTTTCATCTTTTCGATCCCCATGGCCATTACACAGTCACTCATTCCTGAAGCTATATCCATAAAAGCTAATCGGAACGCATTGGAACCAGATGAGCATGCATTTACTACTCTGGTAATTGGAATTCCTATCATCCCCGCTTCGCTCATGATCTCATGACCAACTCCAACCCCGCCACAAGTACCATAATAACAACTTTCGACTAGTTTACGATCAATTCCTGCATTTTCAATAGCATCATTTACAGCAGGTCTTCCAATTTCTTGATACAAAAGTGCATCGAGTCTTCCAAAAGGAGACATTCCTGCACCGACTACTGCTACATTTTTCATTTTTCTAATCCTCTACTTTTTTAAATATATTATACTGGTCATTTGGGACTAATTCTACTTTATCCCCAATTTTTAAATCATCAATACCTTCAACCTGAAATGTTCCACTTACTCCAATGGAATCTTTCCCATCCGCGGTATATAGTCTTGCAGATCCAAAAATTCGTTGCTTATCCGTAGCCTTCTTTTTGTAAGTTGACGAAAATGTTATAACCTCGCCTTTAGGTTCAAATAATATAGGAGAAAAATCTGTACCTTGGCATCTATTGCAATAAGTTCTTTGTGGATATCTAATATTCCCACATGTATTACACTTTATCGCGTTAATCTTATTATCAACTCGAGCGGGTGCTTTTACACGTGTAATTAGACTATCTTGAATACTTTTCATAGTAATTTCCTTTAATTTAATTCTATTCTAGTATATGTGTTGTTAATTCAAAAAATTTTCTAATATATTTCATTTGGAAAAAACTGTAGAACTTATAAAATTTTCAATTTTCATTTAAATACTATTTATCTTTGTACTTTGGGCGCCTTTGTTCATGTAAAGATGTTATTCATTCAATATAATCCTCTGAAGATGAAACAATTCCATATCCATAAGCTTCCAATTCGAGTCCAATATCAAGTGGTACTGATCCTCCGAAATTAACCATTTGTTTAGCGATACCAACTCCTATAGGTGTACAACGCTTTACAATTGATTTTGCTACTGCCATAATTTTCCTTTCAAAATGATCTGTACTGAATACTCCATTGATTAAACCTATTTCATAAGCCCTTTGAGCAGTAATTACTTCCCCTAGTAAGATAAGCTCCATTGTCCTTCCTACTCCAATGTGTCGGGCCATAAGCTGTGTACCACCCCAACCCGGATGCATCCCTACAGTAACTTCTGGCAATCCCATTATAGAGCCTTGTTTTGCATATCTTAAATCGCAATTCATAGCTAATTCTAGACCCCCTCCAAAGGCATACCCTTCAATAGCAGCTATCACAGGTTTAGGCATGTCTCGGAAGCGTTTAAAGATACGCTGGCCTTTTACAACACCTTTTTTAACAGACCAGGGAGTAGCAATAATATCGGTGTTTGAATCTGAAGTATCACCAAAATCAGCACCACCAGAAAAACAATTTTTAGATCCTCTTAATATGATAACACGGGATTCAGGATCGTCGTAAAGAAGATCTAAAACCTTAGCAAGATCATCCAAAAGTTCTGGACCAATAGTATTAATCCGAGCCTCTCTTTCCGAAATTGGGGGATGATCCATAATTAATGTAGTAACATAGTTCTTCAAATCTTTTTTTACTTCGATATGGTTATACTCCCAATCTTTATTCTCACTCATTTATTTTTCACCCTTCTTAATTTTGTTTTAATTAGTTTTAACCATTATTTGATTAAGTAGATATTTATAGCTTTAATAATTGTTATATATTTCATGATCTAGAACAAAACCATACTGAAATGATAAACTAAAAATTGCTTAGTAAATTTAAATTCAAAGATTAAATAAATGGATAGATGAACCTGTTTTCATATAAGATAAATTCTGAAGTTAGTGAAATCGATGGGGTATACAGATTTCAAATTGATTTTCCCTCGTCATTTGGATTGCGATTTGTATGTATGTATCTTTTCAATATTGATGATACCCATATCCTAGTTGATGCAGGTTTGAATATCCCGGATTGGAAGAAGAAATTCTTTTTTGAGCTACAAAAGCTAAACCTAACAATTAATGACATTGATTACCTTATCATTACGCACGACCATCCAGATCACGTAGGATTAATGGAAGAAATTAAGCAAAAAAATCCTGATATTCAATTATTAATGCATGAAATTACTCACGATGTAATAAAATGGATGACTGATCCTAAAAATGACGATGAAATTAAAAATCATGCAGATGAATTAAAGTCACGTACAATGAAATACGGAATAACTGAAGAAATGGCAAAGACCATGTTTGGATTTTCTACAAGTATGCATAGAATGATACCTTATGTTAAACCGGACAGAATTTTAAACGATAATGATGAAATTAAATTTGATTCAACTAACTTAAAATTTATCTGGACGCCAGGGCATAGTTTAGGACATACATGTGTGTTTGAGGAAAGTACTCGCCATTTATTTGCAGGAGATCATATCCTTTCAAGAATTACTCCTAATATTGGCACTTCTATGATAAATCCTATAATTGAAAAAAAATTTGATTTTACAAATATTTTGGACCTATATTTGAAATCCTTAGATAAAATTGATAAGTTAGATCCAAAAATAATATTTCCCGCACATCAAGAGGTAATTTATGATCCTCATCAAAGAATATTAGAAATGAAAAAACATCATGACACAAGGTTATCTGAAGTTTCAAAAGTAATTGAAAATACTGCTTTAACTCCCTACAGAATTTCTCAAATTCACTTTGGAGAAGATTTAGATGGACTGAACACGCTTTTAGCTCTAAGCGAAGTGCTAAGCCATCTAATTTATTTGGAAAATCAAGGGAAAATAAAAAGAATTGAGAAAAATAATAGAATTTATTTTATAAAGGAGACTTAATCGAAGGCTTTTAGGATTGTATCAAATCTTTCCTTTATATGTTCTTTAAGAATTGGTTGTTTGTGAGTTAAAATATGAAGCTTTTCATCTCTTATTCCTTGGAATACAATATCTGCAACTTCATTGGGCATAAGGCCTGGTGACTGTTCTAGAAACTCTTGTAACTGTTCCATTCTTTCTTCATCTATCTCCGATTGGAAGAATTCGCTCTTTCTTTCTTCTGGTAGGCGATTAATTGATGCCATAAAGATATTTGTTTTCACAAAACCTGGACATACGACCGAAACCTTAATTTTCGGACCATTTTCTTCCAATTCCTGGGTTAATCTCTCCGAAAGGAAAACAAGGGCATGTTTACATACCCCATAAGTAGAGCCGCCCACGCCGTTAGAGAGTAATCCCTCAATGGAAGAAATGTTAACAACATGGCATTCAGTGTCTTGTTTGATCATTATAGGAATAAAGGTTCGAATGCCATAGATTACACCCATCAAATTAATCCCTAAAACGAATTCCCAATCTTCCAATTCATATTCCCAAGTAAGTTTAGGGATTGCAACTCCTGCATTATTAAATAACAAATGTACTGCTCCAAAAGAGTCTAAGGTTTTTTTTGCTAACTCTTCAATATCACCAGGTTTTGAAACATCACTTGTAACAGATAAGACTTCAGAGCCTTCTCGTTTCAATTTTCTTTCGGTTCTCCTAAGACGCTTCTCATCGATATCAGAAATTACTACTTTCATCCCTTCTTTGCCACAACGGTAAGCAAGGCTTTGCCCTATACCGCTAGCAGCCCCTGTTATTACAGCAACTTTATCTTTAAAATCTTTCATATTAATTATTCAACTGTATAAAATAAAAAGATTGTTTCTATGTGTGGTTTTAAATCAGAAACCTATAATTATAAATATTTCTTGAAATAAAATAACAATTAGATTACAGTTTTTAGCAAATTGAATATTAAGTAAAAGTGTTAAATAATGAAAGCCGCGGTTTTTTATGGACCTCGAGACGTCAGGACAGAAGAAGTGGAAAAACCCAAGATTCAAGATAACGAAATTCTTATAAAAGTTAAAGCATGTGGGATTTGTGGCTCAGATTTACATATGTATAAACTGAATCTGTTCAGTCAAATTCTTGTAAGACCTTTAAAAAAAGGTGGAATCCCCGGTCATGAATATTGTGGTGAAATTGTAGAAGTAGGAAATAGGATTAAAAGATTTAAGGAAGGTGATAGAGTTGTCGCCATCTCAAATGGCGGCATGGCTGAATACGTTCCTGTTACTATTACGTATGGTTATAATGTTTATAAATTACCCTCCAATGTTACCTATGAGGAAGCAGCGACACTTGAACCATTAGCCAATTCCTATCATGCAATGATGAAGGGTAAACCATTTAAAGGTGCAAATATTGTAATTTACGGGGCAGGAGCAATAGGGCTTGGCATAATCCAATGCTTGAAAGCGCTTAATATTAACCCAAATAAAATCATTGTAATAGATTTGTCAGACTCCCGTTTAAACGTTGCTAAAAAGTTAGGCGCTGATGAAATTATTAATGCTAAAACTGAAAATGTCTTTCCAAAAATTTTAAAAATTGTTGGTCCTATGCCTCAGTTTCAACCTTCAATAATACAAATGCCTAAAGTTGATATTGTTTATGACTGTGTAGGATACATAAAACAACAAAAAGCCCCTTTAGTCCTCCAACAAGCAATACTTATGGCTCGACAATATACTGGTACAGTCGTAGTCCATGGGATATTCGAGGAGAGTGTAAAATTAGATTTACTCTTTATGGTTGGGAAAGAAGTAACAATTAAAGGATCATTCGGATTTACTCCGTTAGAAGTGAAAAAAAGTTTAAAATTAATTGAGAATAAGCAGCTTGATCGATCGAAAATTATTTCGCATGAGTTTCCATTGGATAAAGCTAAAGAGGCTTTTGAAACTCAGTGTAATACTAATGAATCTGTTAAAGTATTAATAAAACCGTAGTTAGCGTTCGAAAAATATAATCAACTTTTTGGTTTAAAATAGGCTAGTCTTCAAATTCCTCAAGAATCTCATCAAATCTTTCCTTTACAAGTCTCTTCATAAGGTCATCTTTGTGTGTGAAAATATAAAACTTATCCTGCTTAACAGCTTGAAAAATAATTTCTGCTGCTTCTTCGGGGGGCATTATTTTTGTTTGTTCTAACGCTTCTTCAATTTTTACTCCGAATTTGGCAAAGAAATCTTCTCCTCTTGTATCTTCACCTTGCTCATTTGGAAGATTCTGAAATTTCTCCGGACGATGAGTATCACCGAATAGAATTCTTGTATTAACGAATCCTGGACATACAACTGATACTTTAATTTTACTTCTTTTCATTTCTAAATCAATTCGTAAGGTTTCGCTTAAAGAAATTACACCATGTTTAGAAACCCCATAAATAGCACCTCCAGGGCCAGAACCTGAGAACAATCCTTCCATTGATGATATATTAACTATATGGCATTCTTCATCTTGTTTTAACATAATTGGAATAAAAATTCTAACTCCATGAATTACTCCCCATAGATTCACACCCAATTGCCACTCCCAATCATTTAATGTATAATTCCAGGTATACTTGGTATTACCAATTCCCGCATTATTGACTAATAGATGTACTGCTCCGTAAGTATTAATTGTCTTCTTTGCTAATGCTTCAACGTCACCTACTTTAGATACATCAGTCAAAACTGAGATTGCATCTGCTTCAAGCCTTTTCATCTTCCTCTCTGCTTTTCTTAAGAATTTTTCATCAATATCTGCTAACACAACTTTCATGCCTTCCTTTGCACAACGTTCGGCCAAAGCTAAACCAATACCGCTTCCGGCTCCTGTGATTACTGCCACTTTATTTTTAAATTTTTCCAAGGTTCTCATCTCTTATTCAAATTTATTATAATCATCAGTATTGATACCCATTTTGTGGTATATATCTCTCATATTTTTTGCATGTTCGGCATGAGCCATCTTAAGGACATTTTCAATTTGGTTTTTTTAACTTTTTTACATATAGTCTTCAATATTAATTCCATGTTTATGAAAGTGTTCTCTAAAAGCCTTACCCCGATTTGTTATCCCCTCTACTATCATATTCTCGTATTGTTTTGGATCTTTCCCTTTCATTTCTAAGATCTCTAAATAATAATCAGCATCAAAAACATATAATTGGTTCTTTTCTATTCCTTGTATATATTTCTCTACAGCATCATCGGGTGAGATTGCTCCTTCCGCAATTACATCCATCAATGTAGTGTAAACTTTATCCAACTTTTCCTTTCCAAAATCTTTTAGAAGTTTTAGAGGATATACAATTTTATCTGTATCAATCTCAAGTATATTTGTTTTGACCCATGCGGGAACAATAACAGACACATTTATGCCAAGATTTTTTAAACGTGCAAAAAAAGTTTCTGAAAGACCTACCACTCCAAATTTTGAAGCAATATATGGAAGTGGCTCTGCTATACCTAATACTCCTGCTCCGGAAGCCATATTCACGATATGTCCTGATCCCCTTTTAACCATACGTGGTAAAAATGCCTTAATTGAATGAATTATGCTCCATAAATTGGTATCCATTACTTTCTTCCAAACCTCTAAATCGATATTGAGCATATCCATACCCATGGAAATTCCCGCATTATTGATCAGAAGATCAAGTTCACCTATTTTATCATAAAAATTTTTAGCCGTTTTTTCAAAATCCTCATATTTGGATACGTCACACTTACTTGCAAATACTTTTACTCCAATTTTTTCCACTTCTGACTTTACTTTTTCAAGACCATCCATATTGATATCGGTAATATGAAGATTCATTCCTCGTCTTGCTAAAGCAAGTGCAAATGACCGTCCTATTCCACTAGCAGCACCCGTTATAAACCCGTTCTTATCCTTAAAATCTTTCATGTATTTTCAATCCTATCCTGATAATAATATAAAAACTAATTAATACATACATTAAAACTTCTACATAAAAATACTCTTACCAAATTTGTGGCTATATATAAGAAAACACTTTTATATATATAGAATGAATTTCTTATTACAGAATTGAGTTATTTTTTAACCTTATAAAAACTCAATGAAAATAAAAAACCAAAAATTAGGTAAAAGATATAAATTTGGTAATTAATATGAAAGATTATTCAAACTGGGAGCCCGTATTAGATTTTGAAAATGAGTCTCCTTATATTGAAAACCCAAATCGTCCTTGGTTGCAGTTTCGACCAGATAATGTGCCAAAATCAATTAAATTTGAACCAATACCTGTACATGAATTTATTAAAAAAGGAGCTGGACAATTCCCTAATAATGTATGTGTTTACCATAAACCATCAGATAAAAAATATACATATAGAGAATTAATATATACAGCAGATAAAATAGCAAATGCTTTATACGATGCTGGTATTAAAAAAGGAGATGCTGTTGGAGTTATGTCAAGTAATTGTCCAGAATTCTTATTTTGTTGTTTAGGTATCATGGAAACAGGCGCTGCTGTTGCCCCTATCAATTCCCTTCTTAAAGAAGCTGATGTGGCTCATATAATTAGAGACGCTGGAAATATTAATACTGTCTTTATCCATAAAAATCAATATAGAGTAATAAAAAGAGTTAGAAAACAAGTAGAATTAGAGAATGTAATTTTAATTGGTACTGAAGAAGGAAAAGAAGGTACAATTACCTTAACAGATTTCATTAATGGCAAATCACCAAAACCTCCAGATGTCGATTTCGATCCAGTTAATGATGTTGCAGCATTATTGTATACTGGAGGTACAACAGGCTTACCTAAAGGAGTAATGCTAACACACAATAATTTAGTAGCAGATGCTCTCTCAACATTATTTGTAGGTGGTCAACCTGAAGAAGATGAACCTAGTGCTTATGGTGTTGGTGTGAATTTGTCAATTCTGCCCTTGTGTCATTCTTTTGGCTTTGAAGTCGTCATTATTGCCATGCATCTTGCCGCAATGTTAGTAATGTTTGCTTCATTTAATGCATCTGAGGTTTTAGAAGCAATCGAATATTATAAAGTGTCTGGTTTTGTTGGTGTTCCTGTTATGTACCAAATGTTAGTTAACTCACCTGACTTTACAGAACGAGATTTATCTAGTCTTGAGAGCGCTGGTGCCGGATCAGCAGCACTTCCCCCAGAAATTTCTAAAAAATGGGAAGAGGTAACAGGAGTAAAAGTTGGACAAGGTTTTGGACTTACTGAAACATCACCTATAACACATACTGCGGCTTCTTGGATGCCAGAGACAAGGTCTGAAAGTATTGGTGTACCAATAATCGATACTGATGCTAAAATTGTAAATCCTGAAACTTTAGAGGAACTTCCAATAGGGGATATCGGTGAATTACTCATTAAAGGTCCTCAGGTAATGAAAGGATACTGGAAAAATCCTGAAGAAACAGAAAAAACAATTATAAAGGGATGGTTAAGAACTGGTGATCTTGCAAGAATTGATGAACAAGGTTATTTCTATATTGAAGGACGTACAAAAGATATGATAAAATATAAAGGGTATAAAGTCATGCCTCGAGAAGTTGAGGAGAAACTATACGAACACCCTGCTGTTTTAGAGGTAGGAGTTGTTCCTGCTCCTGATCCGAATATTGGTGAAACAATAAAAGCTTATATTGCACTAAAACCAGAATATAAAGATAAGATAACAGAGCGGGATATAATTGATTGGGCTAAAGAGAAGATGGCGGCATATAAATATCCCCGGCATGTTGAATTTATAAATGTTTTACCACGTACTGCTGTTGGTAAGATATTTAGAAGAAAGTTAAAGGAACGAGCCTTTAAAGAGGAATAAACCTTAATTTTATTTTTTTTATTTTTATTTTAATTATTATTGAAATCAAAGACGCTAGACATGCTGTTACAATTGAGAAACCAACAGAATTTAA
>JAHLWJ010000496.1 GCA_019057975.1 Promethearchaeota archaeon
GCATTATTTAGTGGATCTCAAAAAGTTCTTGCTGTTTTTCTAACAATCTTTAACATTATTGCTTACTTATTCGGAGGAGCTTTTGGTAATTTATCAGATATTGGAATTCAAGGAGCATTTTTTATTTTTTTCCAATTAATTTTTTCGGGAGTTGTTATACTCCTGCTTGATGAATTACTTCAAAAAGGATGGGGTCTTGGTAGTGGGGTGTCCTTGTTTATCGCTGCGGGTGTCGCTGGTCAAATCTTCTGGAACACTTTCAGTTTTATCGAAGGACCGGATGGTATACCAAGAGGAATTATAATTGCATTTTTTTCAGTGTTATTTGATGGTGATCCTAATACTAACTTAGGAGATATTGCTATAAGGCAACAACTTCCGTCATTATTAGGTATTGTAACTACTGTTGTCATACTCGTTGTAGTCGTTTGGTTTGAATCAACACGTGTTGAGATTCCTCTTACTTATAGAGGCTATCGAGGTTACAAAGGTAAATATCCCATGAAACTGCTGTATGTCTCCAATATCCCCGTGATATTGGTTAATGCACTATACGCAAATGTTCTCTTCTTCGGGCAATTAGTAGCTGGTCCTGATTCTGCCTTGCGTGCACGTAATGGTGGGCTTATTCCCGATTTCTGGATTAATATACTTGGGAAATTTGATACACAAAGCGCAGGAACTGGCATGGGAGGACAATTAATACCAAAATCTGGGTTTATATGGCTAATTACGCCACCGCTAGGAATTGATCAACTAGTAGCAGATCCTTTTAGAGCTGTTTTTTATCTGGCGATATTTATTTTTCTATGTATAATGCTTGGGCGGGTTTGGGTAGAAGTTAGCGGTCTTGCACCACGCGATATCGCTGGACAAATTATTGACTCACAAATGCAAGTTCCGGGATTCAGAAGCTCTGAGAGAATTATTGAAAGGATACTGAAACGTTATATCCCCACTCTCATAATCATAAATGGCATTCTGATAGCAGTTTTAAGCTTCTTTGCAGATAGTTTGGGGGCATTAACCTCTGGCACTGGACTTTTAATTAGCATTGGAATTATTCATCAATATGGAGAGACCTTGGCAAAGGAGATGGCAGCATCTCAGTACCCTGGGCTCAGAGGATTGCTTGGAATGGATTAACCATGACTTCTATGTACTCTGGTAAAGATCCTTTATCTATTTATTCATACAAAATGTAAGAGATAAAATTAATATTTTCTGTATGAAATTGATATCACTTTTTGTATACAATCAGTACGGAGAGACGCTCGCTAAAGAAATGGCAGCCTCAAAATCTATCGTAGCAGACACATTTGTTTTATGTGAATATTTGCACAATATCCTGGGCTCAGGGTCCTACTTGGAATGGATTAACTGGTTAATCTACAACATTATTTGTAAGAATATTGAAACAACACCGATTATTCATTTACTAACCTACTTAAAAAATTGAAGAAGAATTTGATAAAATTGTTTCTGAATTTAAAAAATGAGTTGATAATAATGTCTCTTATGTTCTAAACATGTTATAAAACTTTAAGAAAAAGTTTAAATCTTTAGAACCGTCTTAATTTTTATGTCTATAGTTGGAATAAATTATGAAAAATGCTCCGTTTGTAAAAGATGCATAACTGATTGCACTAGAGATCTTTTTAAGGAAGATTCTTCTGGGAAAGTAATTCGTCTTGCTGATGAGATGAAGCGATGTAATTTTTGTGGAAAATGTATTGCTATTTGTAAAGAGAATGCTATATTGTGGGAGGGAAACTGGGAAGATGATGTGGAATCTTATCCTGGTGTAGAAAATTATGAAGAAAATGTATCTTATGAAAGATTAATGCAATTATTAAAAGCTAAACGATCTGTGCGCCAATATAAAACTAAAAAAGTTCCCCAAGAGTTACTTAAAAAAGTATTTGAAGCTATGCGTTATGCTTCAAGTGCAGATAATCGTAGAGCATGGAATTTTTCAGTTGTATCAGATCCTTCAATAATTAAAACATTAAGTCAAGAATCAATTAAGATAGTATATCCTTATATAGGATTTCCCTCTGCTGAAGCAGCATTGAAATATTTTGATTCTGTTGATAAAGATCCCATTTTTCATAAAGCTCCAGCACTAATATTTCATACTACAAGTAAAAATGCTTCGATGCCCCCAGTCGATGCTGGAATTGTGCTAACTTATGGTCAACTTGCCGCACATACACTTGGATTAGCAACTTGTTGGATAGGAATGGCTCATGGTCTAGGAATGAATAAAGAGATGATGAAAGTTATTGGATTAGAAGGTCAAATTCATGGAGTATTGACGATTGGTTATCCTGCAGTCAAATATTATCGCACTCCTCCTCGAGCACCATTAAATGTAGTAGGTTTAGAATAAAATTCTAATTTATTCATTCTTTATTTTTAAATACAGTAAATAGATGAAAACCAGCAATAATTTTTAAACCAAAAACAACTTAGATTTATCTACTCATTCGCTTATCGAATTGGTAATATATCGATTAGTTTTATCGGTACTATGCTTAACGTGAATCAAATTAACTTTGCAGTAGAATCGTAAGTCTAGTCAAGTTTGTATTCAGCTAGCTATTGCTCATTATTTAATTAAACCTATTTAGTATCTTCAGATTCAAAAAAAATTCCATCTATAAAGTTTAAAATGTTTTCAGTATAATTCAATTATAGATATGATATTATTAATTTTTGAAAATGCTTTTAAAGAATGGATTTCTAACCCGCCAGGCTCGATGCTTTTTGTGATGATTCTAGCTTCAACCACAGCATTAATGAGTGCAGCTTTGACAAGATGGTTAGTCGATACAGAAGAGATTGCTCGCAAACAAAGGCAAATTAAAGGTCATGGAGAAGAGAAAGAAAAAATTATTGAAATGGCAGAAGTTGATCCTGAACGTTATAGAAAACAGCGGAAAAGATGGGAGCGTAAAGATGGAATGTTAAAGCAAACGCAACAGAAAATGGCACTCCAACGATTAAAACCAACTTGTGTAACTTTTCTACCAATGATTATTATTTTCGGCATTGTGAATACTATGCTTCGTGGAGCTCACGTAGCACTAAGTCCTATGAATGCGAATGATGTACCATTTATAGGAAATTTTATAAGAGCGGGTAGCATTTGGATAAATTTTACTGCTTGGTATTTCTTATGCTCTTTAGGAATAAATACATTAGTTCAGAGGATCCTTAAACTTCAAACTCAAGCATCGGGGGGTATGGGCCAAATGATGGGTGCTTCTAAATCTAAAGGCTTGGAATTTCCCGATGTATAATTATTTTCTAAAATGAAACTCAGAGAATAAATTCGAAACTGATTGAAGTTTAACTTTGATGTTTTGTATATCATAAAAATGAAGAAACGCAGACAGAGGGATTCGAACCCTCGAATGCATTCACACACTGGCTTTATGGGAATATTTCCGTTCCAGGCCAGCGCCGTACCAGGCTAGGCAATGTCTGCAAAAATTCTAATCTAATTTTATTTACTACATTTTCAATATAACAAAGCAAAATTTTAATATTTTATCATATAAAACATGGAATAATGATGAGAACATAAAAAATAGAATAATTAATAATTAAAAAAAAGTGATAAAAAGTAAAAATTAAATTTATTTAATAGGAATAGAAAC
>JAHLWJ010000099.1 GCA_019057975.1 Promethearchaeota archaeon
TGAAAAAATTTGCTTTTTATTACCTACTTCAACGATTTTACCAAGATACATAACACCAACCCTATCAGCAATATGGTTTACAACAGCTAAATTATGTGTGATGAAGAGAAATCCATAGTTATATGTTTTTTGTAAATCTTTGAGTAAGTTAAGAATTTGAGCTTGGACTGACACATCAAGAGCTGAAGTCGGTTCATCTAAAATTATTAACTCTGGGTTACATGCTAACGCTCTCGCGATAACTACTCGTTGTTTTTGTCCTCCTGAAAATTCATGTGGATATCTATCCATATGCTCACGTTTTAATGAAACTTGTTCCAATAGCTTTAATACTCGTGTTCTTAAGACATCTTTATTGGTAATACCCATGATATTTCTAAGCGGTTCAGCAATAATATCAATTACTTTCATTTGCGGATTTAAAGATGCATCGGGATCTTGAAAAACCATCTGGATTGTTTTTCTTATCTGACTTGAATATTCTGGCGGTAATGATTTATTTTTTAGTAAAATATCACCAAAATTCTTATCTACTAGTCCAAGAATAGCCAATGCTATGGTTGTCTTACCACATCCACTTTCTCCCACTAAACCAAAAGTTTCTCCAGTCTTTATATTGAATGATAGACCATCTACCGCTTTAACAGCACCAATCTGTTTCTTTAAAATCCCTTTCAGAAGTGGATAATGTACCTTTAAGTTCTTAACTTCTAATAGAACATCATCTTTTTCCAGAGGTATCATTTCTTCTAGTTCTTTGTAAGGAATTGTTCTGTAAGATAAATTTTTTGCAAATGTCGCTATTGAAATCGAAATTACCAAGGAAATAATGGACGATAATGCTGCATTGTTGAAAAAATCTACTGGTTCTTTAAGATACATTATAGAGAGAGAAATTAGTCCTGGAATAATTGCTATGGGCAAGATAAATTTTGCCCACTTAATTAACTGTATTTTATTTCCCCAGTACATATAAAATCCCGTAAAACCAGTAATGACTATAAGGCTTATGAAATATGCTTGATAATTAATAATCACTTCCTCATAAATCCCTATTGAACTAAAAACTACCAAATTTACCTCAAGAAAAAGTTTCAAAAAGGTCATTACACCATAATAAATTGCTTGAAAAATTATACTCGATACGATAGCTTTCTTTAGGTCATTTTCATAAAAGCGCATGAATAAATACGTACCAAGAACGATATTAGCGAAGATTATTATGATTTCCGTAATTCCAACGGGATAAATACCGAATAATAAAAACTCAAAGCTAAAAAAGAATGAGATAATTATCCCTAAGAGATATAAAACAAACCATGGCAAATTTACATTTATTGATTTTTTTAAAGGTGAATATCGTTGTTCTCTTGATGATGGAAGAAATTCTTCTGAGATTGGATTTAAGATGTAGTTATCATAGGCTTTTACATATACAATTCCAATGAGAAACGCGATGACTGCATCAATAACGTAAATTACTCCAAAAACAAATTCTGAAAATTGTAATAACATTTAATTCACTTCTGTTTTTAAACTTTCTTTTGCTTTATTTTTAACAATCTCTTTATATAAGGGATCGTAGAGATGACAAGCTACATAGTACTTTTCTTCAACCTCTAATGGGACTGGTACTTCTGAATCGCAAGGCTCAAACCGATGTGCACATCTTAGATGAAAACGACACCCCGGAGGAGGATATATTAAATTTGGTACAGAACCAGGAATAACTGCTAAGGAATCCTTCTCTTCCCCTATTTTTGGGATAGAATTTAATAACGCTATTGTATATGGATGATAAGGTGAAGTAAATAACGTACTTCTTGCTCCATACTCAACTATATAACCACTGTACATGACTGCTACTCTATCACACATTTTCGATATAATTCCCAAATCGTGTGTTATAAAAAGTATTGAGGTATCGTATTTTTTTAAAAGATCTTTCATTAAATGGAGAATTTGATTTTGTATCGTTACATCTAATGCTGTAGTTGGCTCATCTGCTATTAATAACTTAGGACTGCAGGCGAGAGCCATGGCTATTTGTATTCTTTGTCTCATACCTCCACTTAATTCATGAGGATATAGATCATATACTGCTTTTGCATTAGGGATATTTAGATCGGTCAATAAATGTTCACTCCAATCTCGAGCAATCGCCTGAATGTTTTTTTCAATATCTTTTGTAGCCTCAATAATTAATTCATCTTCCATATTTATAAGAAATACTTCAGATATTTGGTATCCAACACTAAAAACAGGATTGAGTGAATTTAAAGGATCCTGAAAAATCATCGCAATTTCTTTTCCACGATAATTTAAGATTTCTTCCTTAGATTTCTTGAGTAAATCTTCTCCAAAATAATACACCTTTCCTTCTTCTATAACACCAGGAGGTAAAATTAATTTTTGTAAAGAGAGAGCTGTAACAGTTTTCCCACAACCGGTCTCACCAACTAATCCTAAAATATCTCCAGCATATATTTCAAATGATACTCCTTCGAGAGCTCTCACTATACCCTCTTCTGTATAGAAATATGTTTTGAGGTCTTTTACTTTAAGAATTAATTCTTTTTCATCTCTTGACTTTGTAAACTCTCTTCCTGATAAGAGATGAGTTGCGTCTTGAACTTTTTTCTTGCTTTCTATAGCGCTCTCAGGTATATATTTGTATTTTAAAAAATAAAAAAATGAAACTAAGTATAATCCTATTATAATAAGAATTTGTATTCTGAAATCAAACTCTATATTACCTAAATTAGAGAATTGCCCGAGAAATGCGCCGAAAAGAAAAAATTGATAAGACCAAAAAAAATAAGCTATAAAACTACTAGTAATTATTGTTTTTTTAAGTAATGGCTTAGAAATTCTAACTTTTATACTTCTTACTCTATTGATCAGATAACTAAGACCAATTATAAAAAATAGAATAATGACAGCATTGAAAAAACTAAGATAAAAAACTTCATTATAATTTTCAGGTTTAAGTAAAGCAACAATAAGCGATCGAGAGAGGGGTTCAACATAAATTGGAATACTAAATAGATTTAATAAATCAACAGAAAGAAATAGTATAGATAATATTAAGCAAGATATTATAAATATCTTGTTCCACTTCTTAAAGTCATAACTAATTTCTTGTTTTGATACTTTTATTACAAAAATTCGGTAAAATAATGTGAAAAATAATATCATTATACTAAAGAGCACTGTGTCTTTATATAGGTATGTAAAAATCGTGTGAAAAGTTTCGAGGAGTTGCATCAATATTTTAATGGATAATATTATAGCAAAACTAATTAAAACACTAATTCCAGCATTCTTACTAAAGTATTTACTTTCTATTCTTGATTTTCCTGGTATTAGTCTATATAGTATATAGAAGCTTGTGAATACAATTGCTGATAGAAATATGGATTCTATTATTCCAATAGCAGGATTAATATAAAACTGTAATATCATTTTTATCTTCAATTTTTTTTATTATATTTTAAGTCGAGGATCTACAGCATCTCTTAACCCGTCCCCAATTAACATAGCTCCTATAGCAAATAGAGCGGTACATAAACCCGGGAAGATAAAAGATAGAATGTTTCCTTTGTACATGTCTGTATTATAAATATCAATACCCCAATTTGGAATTTTATCATCACCTAAGCCGAGAAACGAAAGAGCTGCTATCCCTAGAATGGTAATAGCCATACCACCAAAAAAGTTTATTATCATCGGGGGTAAAGCGTTTGGTACAATATGTCTGAACATAACTTTAAATTTAGATGCACCACCCACTTTAGCTGCCTTTACATATATTAATCCTCTAACTTGTAAAACTAATGATCTCATAAATCTTACATTTCCCGCAATTGCAAAGCTTCCATATATTGTTAGAAGTGTTAGCATATCCACACCAACCATGCGTACTAGAATTAATACGATAATTAAAGTTGGTAAACTATATACTAAATCTACAATTCGCATGATAATGTAATCCACTTTATTCCCAAAATACGCTGAAATTGTTCCTATTATCAAACCCCCTCCTACAGCAATAACAACAGGTATAATCGCCATAAATAAGGAAGTTCTTGAACCCCAGATAATCCTAGCAAGAACATCATAACCATTTCCCGTAGTTCCTAATAGATGACCAAGAGAGGGGAGCTGGTACTCACCTATATAAGCTTGTGGAGGAATTATTTCCTGTATTGCAAATTCTGTTAACCATGGACAAAAGACACCCATAAAAATAAAGATTGAAAAAATCATAAAACCTAAAATTGTGAGTGGATTAAGTAAGTGACGAAAGAACCTTCGCTTTGATTTAATTTTTTCTATTTCGTATTCTCGATTAGTGAATTCAGGTACTCTCCAACCTGGAAGTAAATAAAATATTATTAAATGTTTCCATTTCTTATTCTTGTCAAGATCATTCCTTGGTTTTTCCATAAAATTACCTTCATTAATTTTAATTATAAACTATCCTTGGATCAATAATGGTATACATTACGTCAGCTATTAAATTACTAACTAGTATTATTAAAGATGCAAACAATATACACCCGTTTATTACTGGAATATCTCCACTCCAAATTGCTTCAAATAAAGTATAACCAAATCCTTGATAATTAAAAATCCTTTCGATATAAATAGAACCTAATAATGCAGCTGCAGTTCCTCCAATAATTAGATTACTAGTCGGTATTAATGCATTACGTAATGCATGCTTATTAATAACCTCTTTTTCAGGAACTCCTTTAGCACGAGCAGTTCTAATATAATCTTGATTTAACACATCTAACATACTGGATCTTGTTTGTCTTGTAATTCCAGCAAGGCTTACAAATGTCATCGATAAAGTTGGAAGTATTATATGCCCTATAGTATCCCAAAAGAAGAGAGTTTCGTTGAATATAATGCTATCAATAGTTCTAAATTGCGTTCCATACGAAGCTACATATAAAACTAATGGGATTAAACTAATTATTCCAATTATTAATCCAGATAAAGTTATAAAATTTCCCGAAATTTTTGCACTTTTAGGATTCTTCTTAAATACATTGGAAATTATGGCATAAGTAACCAATGCCATAGATGAAATTAAGAACACTATTATTAAATAATAAACGTATAAAGAATTGATTGGATTAAATAAAGGAATTAAGAATATTATAAAACAAACTAAACCAATTATTAAAAATCCCAAATTTCTTCTTTTTTGAAAGTGTTTTGGTATTATTGTTTTTCTTAATTTTAAACCACGATAAATTAAAACAACTCCAACTATAAAAAATAAGAAAACTAGTAGCACGCTATTTATAATTGATATTGAGGGTAAGGAAGTTGTAAAAGGTGATTCAAAAGAATTTGCACCCATAATATCAATATCAAAACGAACAAAAGTTATATCTCTCAAATAAATGCCAATGTAATATTGTAACAATCCAGCAATCCAAAAACTTGGAAATCCCGCTCCAAATACTGCCAAAAATCTGATCAATATATCTTTTCTTTTATTCCTATTTTTAGCTGAGGTAACACCAAGTTTAACAGCTATTATCGGCACCAATACTATTGGAAAAATCATCAACTCAATTGTTTTAGGGAAAATTTGTAACAGCAATTCAGATACTGGTTTATCTGCGTGAACTGTATAAGACGTTCCTAAATTTCCAGTAAAAAAATCTTTTATATAATTAAAAAGTTGAATATACCATGGATCATTTAATCCTAACCTTTCCATTTCTAATTCATAAATTGCCGGATCCCTTACCATTCCAAGTCTGTTTATAACTGGATTGATTAACATCGCGCTAGATAACAACCAAGTAATAATTAAAACTCCAATTAGCATGGGGATCATTAAAAGGATTCTTTTAGCGATATATTTCACCATATTCGTGGTTTTTCTAGCTATTATTAATCCCCTCCATAATTATTCAATTTAATATCACGACGAGACTTGACACGTCTACATAAAAACATCCCAGAAAGAGATCCAAATAAGTTTATACCCATCACTAATAAGATATTGATATATCCTTTAAGATTTCCAAACTGTAAGATGAAAGGTTCAAGTGAAAATCCAAACATAATAAAATAGAATATAAATCCTTCAAAAATGATAAATGGTGCTATCCATAAAGAAGCCCTTATACCATAATGTGAGATATCTTCTTTATAAGTTAACCAGAAACAAACAAAAAACAATAAAAAACATGGTAAAAATAAACTCGTCAAATAGTATTCGTAGGTCCAGAATAACATTGTTTTTACACTCTCACTAATATTAGTGAAAGAAAACCAGTCGTTGCCTTCATCAAACATTAAAATATTCGCTACAATCCCATAATACCCAAAAAAAACAATTATATAGGAAAAAACTACGCCCCCTTGGCGTCCCCAATCAACTTTCCAGTGACCCCTATTTTCGGTATTATTTTTTGACATATGCTTTATAAAATATTTTAAACTATCTTAAATAGAAAAACCTTGATACTTTTTAATGATTTATGAATTTCATAAATATTTTACTATCGTAATTTTAAAATCTTCAAATTGAAAGCTTTAAATAAATGAGCGATAAAATAAAGATTGTATAATTAATAAAATCTAAAAAAAAAAAAGTGAAAAAAAAAATGAAAAGAACAAATGTAATTTTTTTCTTATTTTGCTTCCTAACAACTTCTACGCTTGTTCCAATTACTATTGTCTCAGCTCAATCAAATTCTGCTTCATTAAAACTTAGCCTTATACAAGCAGAAGATAATAGCACCATGATCCTTGGAGGAGGTGTTACGGCTTTTGGATATTGGGGTCCTTCAACATATTATTACAGCGGCGGAGATTGGATGAGAGGTCATACTTTAGAAACGCTATTCGGAGCTACATTTATGGCAGAAGATATGCTAACTGATTATGTTCCTCTCCTAGCGACTGGTTACGACATCGTTGAAATGTGGCCTTCAGAGGAGAACTCACTAGGGTGGAATAACACCGAGGGAATTAAAGTAATTGATATCCATCTCCGTGAAAATGTAAAATTCCACGATGGCTCAGAATGGAATGCTACCGCTTGTAAGTGGAACTATGATCGATGGATTACACTTATAGGAAACTTAACAGGCACTCAAGTTTGGACTCAGTGGAAATCTCTTATGTTTACACCTGCCCGTGATTTCCATAACTTATATACTAAATCCTGGAATATGTCTCACTATTACGGTAATGAGCCAATTGCTGGAACACCAGTAACTCCACAATATTACGGAAAGGATAATGACCCGAATTTAAGTTGGACCAGTGTACCCAAAACATATCAAGTCGAAGGTTGGTATCCAGTTATTAATAAAACCCTCATAGTAAAAAACGCAACAGAAACAGCAAGTGGGACTGGTGGAACTGTAAGATTCGAATTTAATGATTGGTCGCAAGGGTTAAACTTTCTTTCCCTACTTGTTATAATCTCTATGCAAACATATAAAGATTATTTCTATGTCCAACTCTTTGATAATTATGATGGTATTATTGAACCATATGGTAAATTATATGATCCTTTAGTTGGAACAGGACAATATAAATATAAAAGCTTAGATACCGTTGACACGCTTAGAGGGACTTTAGAACGATTTGATGATCATTGGAATTTTACTGACATGAGAGATGCAGGTTTAATGATAGTTAAAGATGGTATTATTCAATATTATACTGGTGCCCAATCTCCACAAGAAAGGACAACAGCTATTTTAAGCGGAGATATTGATTTTGCTAATGATGGTCCATATGCTCAACTTTATCCTGATCAAATATCACCATCACCATCAGTAGACTATTTTCCTGTAGATCCTGCCGATAGTACTGAACAAATCATATTCCATTGGGATCATACAGACAAAGCACTCAGAACCGCAATAGCTTATGCTTTTAATTATAGTAAATATCTTGTTGTAGGGAAAGATGGAAGAGCAACTATATCAGATTCCCCATTTGGCGTAAATAGTGTTTGGAGAAATACAAGCATTCAAGGTCCGTCTCAAGATCTTTCGAATGCTCGCCAAACTCTACTTGATGACCCACTTTATGGATCTTTACTAGCTAATCAAAGCATTACTGCCGGAAGTACAACGCAGGATTGGCATGATTTTGCTGATGAGATAACTGCTGGAACCCTTAATTCAACATTTCTTAAAGCCTTTACTTTAAATTATTGGAGCGATCAATATGACGATGATTTCTCAGATACCTTTGAAACTAGCCTTTATGACATCGGAATGGTATATAATAGTAGTGCTGAATGGGAGTTGACAGGAACTGAAAGCGTCTTTGATAAATTACTTTTAGGAAATACTAGAATATGGGGTGCAGTGGAGCCATATTATTCCTATATGGAATGCTTTCTAATGGATTGGCCAATGCCTAGACTTGACTCAGGAGGGTATCTACAGGCTTACCTCTCAACAGTAAGCTACTTCTATGATCCATACAGTATGTGGATTGATATCTCAGAAAATTTTAACTATGGAGATGTAGATAATCAAACGCTTTCACAAATGATTCGCAGCCTTTCTGTACAAGAATCCAGCACACGACAGAGTACCTACGATGATATCGCAACATTGATATATGAGGAGAATCCTCATATCTACTTAACTCAAGATGATACGGGATATGCTATAAGCAAAAAATATAGCGCTGATTGGTATTGGGATATCTTTAGATTTGGTTATGTCGGAATAGGCCCTGGTATTCCCGAAGCGGGAGTTGAAATAATACCAGGATTCCCAACTAGTGCTATCTTAATCATGTCTCTAGCTTCAGTGGTTGCAATTGGATTTAGCATAAAGAGAAAGAAAAAACTCTAACTAAAATTTTAAAATATAAATTTTTTTTTTTTTTTATTTTTGAGCAAGAAAAGCTAATTTAGAATATATTAAATCAAAATAGACAAATTTATTTAATAGATAACACAACTTTTGAATTATGGTAGTCAAAGATTTAAGTATGACTCCTCTTCAAGGGGTACCTTCAGAAAGAGTTAGAAAGATCAGAGATAGGATGCTTTCTATGCCTAGAGAACTTGATCTTGAACGAGCTCGGTGTTATACGCGAATATATAAACAAATGGAGGACGCTCCGCCTTGCATGAAGAATGTTAAGGCATTAGAGGAGTTTTTACGATGTCTTCCAATAAGGATTGAAGAAGATGAGCTTCTTGTAGGCGTAAAATCTAGTAAAGTAAGAGCTGATCCAATAGAAATTGAACGTGGAATGCGTAATAAGATTTTTAGCTTTATCTATAATGATACAATAAACAAACAAATAAGGGATGCTTTTATTGCAAAATTTTCTTTAATTAATCGGTATGTCCCCTTAACAGAACAAGAAATTGATGAGTTAAAAAACGAAATTGTCCCCTTCTGGACAGGAAGAACAGTCGCAGATCGAAAGTTAGAATATTGGAAAAAAGCAGGTTTATATGAGGAACCGAAAGGACCTATGGCAGTAATTCCTTTTGGTAGTTTTGGGAGTGGTACTGATATATTTGCAGTTGCAAGGGGTCAGGGACATGTTATTCCAGGATATAGACGCGTTCTTAAGATGGGCTTTAGAGGAATCGAAAAGATGGCTGAAGAAGGACTTGCGAAACTTAAGGAGACAGATGAGAAATTTGACCAACGCAAGGATTTCTATGAATCAGTTGTAGCAGCAGCAAGAGCAGTCTGCGATTATTCTAATCGTTATGCTGATCTCGCAACGGAAATGGCGGAAAAGGCTCCAGAAACAAGAAAGGCTGAACTTCTAGAAATTGCTGAACGCATAAGACGAGTACCAGCACTTCCACCTAGAACATTCATGGAAGCACTTCAATCAATATGGATGACGAATGTAGTTATGGAAATGAGTTATGGTGAAGGAAACATATTTTCTCAAGGGCGAGTAGACGAATATCTTTACCCATACTATACAGCCGATTTAGCTGAAGGGCGTATTACTTATGAGGAAGCTTTAGAAGCAATTGAGGAATATTTAGTTAAACTTGCCTCTGTTGTTATAGCTGGACAGAATAATGTAACTATTGGAGGATTAGATAAGGATGGAAATGACGCCACTAATGATTTATCTTACATGTTTCTCGAGGCAATTGCAAATGTGAAAAGTCTATTGAATACTTTATCGATACGCATTTCCTCCAAAACGCCCCATGATTTTTTGAAAAGAACTATTGAAGCTTTTAAATATACAGCAGGGATGGGAATTCATAATGATGAAATCTTAGTGCCACAGCTTCATAATACAGGATATTCATTAGAGGATGCCCGAGATTATTCACTCGTGGGTTGCGTAGAACCACATGGTACAGGGAATGATTTCTCTTATACAGCAGGTAATGCCGTTCAGATTTCAATTATTCTTAACATGGCATTAAATGAGGGACGTACTATTCTTTCAAGAAATAAAACTGTTGGAGCGAAAACACCCCCAGCCAGCACTTTTAAATCTTTTGAAGATGTAAAGAAGGCTTTTGTAGACCAACTTGCTTTTGCAATAGATCTCACTGTGAAAAAGGCTGAGTTAAAGGATAAAGCATTTGCTGATTATTTACCTTCCCCGTTGCTTTCATCTACAATAGAAGGATGCCTTGAAAGCGGAATGGATGCAACTCGAAATGGAGCTAAATATAATAATAATCCTATGGGTTCACAAGGATTAGCAACAGTAACTGATTCCTTAGCAGCAATTCGCTGGGCTGTATTTGAAGAGAAATTAGTAACAATGGAAGAATTAGTTAACCTTATGAATAAAAATTTCAAAGGGGCTGAAGAACTTCGAGAAAGATTACGAAATAAAGCTCCCAAATATGGTAATGGTGACGATAAAACAGACGAACTTGCAAAATGGGTAGCAAATACTCTATGTGATCTTACAAGAAAATATAAAGCGAGAGGCGGTGATGGTATATATCATAACTGCCTTGTATCTGCTGGAACTCAGATTATTGAAGGAAAAACATTAGGAGCAACTGCAGATGGAAGATTATATGGTGAACCCGTAGCGAATGGTATTTCTCCTGCAAATGGTACAGAAAAGAATGGTCTTACTATGACGCTTCGATCAGTAGCTTATGCAACAGCTGAACCTCATTTAACTAATGGAGCATCAATGAATGTTAGACTCAATCCGAGTATAATGCAAACAGACGAGGGACTCGAACAATTAACTTCTATAGTAGAGGCCTATTTAGAATTAGGAGGACGAGAGCTTCAGATAAATCCTATAAGTTCAGAAACCCTTAAGGACGCTCAAACCCATCCAGAAAAATATTCCGACCTATCCGTTAAAGTTACAGGCTATTCTGCTCGATTCATCGATTTAACAAAAGAACTTCAGGATGATATTATCGCAAGAACAGTATTCAATGAAGTATAAACTTTATTTATCATTTTACATATCTTTCTTTTTATTTTTTAAATTTTATCTTCCCATATTAGCTTGAATCTTTAAAAACTCATAATTATATCTTTGTTTAGAATGTGATATGAAATTGATGTTTTTCTATAAAATTAATAAAAAGAGTATTTTAATATCGTTTTTTGCCCCTAACGAGTTAAACCCGACCACTTAACGTTTTTAACCCCTGTATTTTTAGCAATTTCAAGAAAATTTTCCATCTCTTCCTTTGTCATTAATGGCATAACACTAAAAGGCCATGACATACCTAATCTTGAATATTTAATATCGCAGAGTTTATTAAAACTTAATAAATCCCATTTATCAGGTATATTATTTAATCCATTTACAATGAATTCTCCAATTCCTTGAATATTCTCTTGTGTAGCAGTATAGTTTGGTATTATTGGTGTCCTTATCCACATTATTTTTCTATTTTCTTTGATATATTGTGAAATCCACTTAGCATTTTCTAAGATTTTCTTATTTGAAGCGCCAGTGTATTTTTTATGATTTTCAGGATCAATAACTTTGATATCTAAAAGTAAGATATCAACATAGGGTAATAATTCTTCATAAACTTTTTTACTTGAATATCCGCACGTATCTAAAGCCGTAGAAATACCATTTTCCTTGCATAATTTTAAAATTTTCAAGAGAAAATCTGGTTGTAAGGTAGGTTCACCACCAGAAACGGTTATTCCTCCTTTTGTTTTATTAAAAAATATTTTTTCTTTTACTATTTCGTGAAAAAGTTCTTCTAGATTCCACCATTTTCCATACATACTTAATGCTGTACTAGGACATGCTTCTACGCAATCTCCACAACTAGTACATCGTTCTCTCTTAATATGTAATCCATCTTCTTCAAAAAATAACACTTGCTCTTGGCAAGTATCTAAACAACTATTACAGCCAATGCATTTACGCTCTATCCAATAAAGTTGAGGTTTTTTTGGAATTGATTCTGGATTATGACACCAGACACAATTTAAAAGACACCTATTAAAAAAAATTGTTGTACGAATACCAGGGCCATCGTCAGTAGCCATTCTCTCTATTTTAAAGATTAATCCTTTAGATGTTGACACTATATTAAACCATTTTATTTGCTTTAAATATATTAAATATATTTTAGAATAAAAATCTTTTAAATTCCTATTTAACTTTCGATGTAATCTTGGAGTTGGTTATCCCAGATTTTCCTTTTACCAACCATTTTTTCCCATTCATTCCTAATTTCATTCTTAAGATATTCCGTGCTTGGACTCAGTGGTAAATTCTCTAAAAAACCAATATATCTTGGGACATGGTAATAAGCTAGGTTACGATATAAGAAATCACTTAATTTCTTAGGTGTAAGGGAAGAATCTTTCAACTTAACAACGTACAAAATCACTTCCGTTTTTGGTTTTGAGTCATTTACAAGGGGAACGCAAGCACTAATATAAACTGATGGATGAGAATTTGCCATTCTTTCAATTTCTCTTAAATAGATTGTTTCTCCAGCTCTATAAATAATCTCGTTTTTTTTACCCATAAAATATAAAAAATTGTCATCATCAAGATATCCAAAATCCCCAGTAGAAACCCAACCATCATCACCAATTCTTACATCATTCACTTCTGGTAGTTTGTAATATTCAAAAGTATTGTTATTTTTTGATTTTACAATAATTTCACCAATATTATCTGGTCCTGCTGGTAATTCACTACCAGTTTCATCTACAATTCTCAAATCTAGAGCATCTAACGGTTTTCCAACTGATCCCATTTTTCCTCCATAAGATCCTATTGTATTAATTGTAATTCCCACTCCTTCCATATGTGAATAACACTCGTATAATTTTATTCCAAACCGGTTTTCAAATGCTTTCCATAATTCAATACTAGCACCGAAACCGTATGCCCATTTTAAAGAATGATTCCTATCAAACTTGCTAGGATTATTATATAAGAGGAATAATAAATAACCTCCAAAATAAGCAAATAACGTAGGAGAATGGATTCTAACATCATCCCAAAATTGGTTTACATCGAATTTTTCTGCTAAAACCACTGGTATATTATAAAATAATGAGGGAATAATAACATAAAATTGTGCTGCTCCTTGAAATAAAGGCATTGGGCAATAAATTTTTGTATCTTGGGATAAACCAATTTTCTTTAATTGATAACCTACATTTATTGCTGTAACTACCATTTTTCTATACAATACCCCTTTTGGTTTTCCTGTAATTCCTTCGGTATACATAATCTGTATTGGATCTTCTTCAAATATGCTAACTTCAGGATTTTCATGGTTTGAACTCCTAAGTAATTGAAAATCTAGATATTCATCATTAAATTCAAAGTTTTTTGGAGCATTATGTACTATAATTCTTTTTATTTTTGACAAAGTAGGTCGCACCTCATTGAATTGTTTAAGAAATTGATAGTCGATAATTAGAATTGTTGTATCACTATCATTCAAAACATGGTGTAAATATTTTCCTTTCAATGCAGTATTAATGGGAACAAAAACACAGCCCGATTTTACCGTGCCAAACCAAGAATATAGAAAATCTGGACAATTTCTCATCATTAATGAAATCTTTGGACTTTTAACATTTAGTGTATTGACTAAATCTAGTATCGCCCATGCGATTCGGTTTGATTCTTCATTAATGTCCTTATAAGTTAACTTTTCTTCTCTATAATATAGTATTACTTGATCACTATTTTCTACCATTTTTTTACTTAGCAGCTTTGGAAGAGTTAAGTTATCAATACCTGACTCTTTAATCATTCTGGAATGGATATTATCTTTTGTGATTAAAATTGAGTCATTTTTAATCTCTATCAAAACTTCCTCATCATTTTTAAATGGAAAAGAGCTATCTTTAGCAACTTTACTCGGGACATATATCCAAGTTGTTTTATATTTACCTTTTCCAGAAGGCTTTATAACAATCTTACTTT
>JAHLWJ010000497.1 GCA_019057975.1 Promethearchaeota archaeon
ATATTCAGCTTTACCCAATTGAGTAATCCTATACTCTTTTTTTTCTTTCTTGACATATCCGTCTTCAATTAAGGAATTCATATTTTTGGATAAAGAAGAATTATTAATTGAGAGAGGCTCATTTAAAAGATCTGCCCACTTACAGAAAGTATTATTGTATACCATCCATAGTATCCAATGATCGTAATTTCTTTTCCACAAAATTGCTTTCGGGGGGTAATTTAGTTTCCTTTTTTGTCTCGTGGCCTGCGAGAGTTCATAAAATCTGTCTTGCCCTTTGGTTGTTATCGTATATTGATTAAATTCTTTCTTTTCAATTAACTCTTTTAACAAAAGCTTTTTCAAATAAATTGATAAAGTGGAAGGCTTGATCTTTTCCTTTAAATTCGCCCATGTACAAACTTCGTTGTTATTGAGCATCCAGAGTATTACTAATTCAAAATTTATTTTCCCAAAGATAGGTTCAATAACCTCTTTAGGTGGGTAATTTATTGGAGAAGACATAACTTAGGATCATTTGGTAAGAAATCTGTATGGATATAATATATAATGTGTTATAGTTTATTTATACATTACGGTCTAAAAGAAATATGGAACTCCAATTATAATTATGTAGTATAAACATTTAGTAAACTTAATCCCCCGATAATATAATCAATCTTGTAAATTGATTTAATACTAAAGCTTTATATTAAAAAAAAAACCTACATTATAGTAAGAAATATTTCATGTAAATCTTGAAGACTAGCAATGAGTGAAGTAAGCAAAAAATTTAAGTTCAAAATAACTGTTATTGGAGATGGTGCAGTAGGTAAGACATCTCTAATCCAAAAGTTCACTAATGATAATTTTAAAGAAGATTACATCAAAACAATTGGAGCTCAATTTTCCATATTTGATAGAAAAATCGAAGGAGACAAAATAAAGTTATTATTCTGGGACATCGCTGGTCAAGACGATTTTAATTTTTTAAGACCTTCATTTTTTAAAAACAGCTTTGCTGCAATAATTGTGTATACACTTGAAGAAAATGAACTTGGTGAAGAAAGTTTTAAACACATTCATAATTGGGATGTAGATATTAAAAAATACTGCGGAGATATTCCTGTGGTAATTTTTGGTAATAAAGTAGATTTGGTAGACGAGGAAAAGATAAATACTTCAGCTATCGAAAAAATTATTAAAGAAAAGAACTACTTGGGTCACTTCGTTACTTCAGCAAAATCGGGACAAGGAGTAATTGATGCGTTTAATGCGATTATTGATGAACTATATATTAAATATAAAGATATACCCGTTTAAAAGAACTTTAAGATCAAAATTCATTGATTAGTTTTCTAAATAATCAGGTACGAAATCAAAAAATTCCTCAACTAACACTTTCGCCTTTTTAAATCTGCTCACTTCATACAATCCGCCAAAATGAGACTTGAATTCTTCAATAAACTGAGAATTGAACTTCTTAAGTCCATAGCGCAAAGATTTAGATGATTTTGTAGTAACTAAAACAGAAGCAACTGGATAGTCCTCATTGTGTTGAATTAAAAGAACTGCCCGATCCATCTTGATTTCCCGTATTGCTCCTTTCTTTAATAATTCATCTAAAATACTACCCACTGCTTGGAGTACCATAGTAAAGACATTCTCGTCTACAGCTCTCAATTTTGCCCAATCGTGTTTAAATAATCCAATTCCTGCATTCGTTTCAACAACCAAAAGTCTATATGCTTTAAAGGGGAGGATATAAATGACTTTAGGTTCTTTCCATATCACTATAATTGTAAATAACGCTCCTAAGCTATGAGTTATAAATCCTAATGAATTGAACATTTTAATAAACGTTCCTAAAAAGTACAGCGTTGCCGTTACAAATGAAAATAGGATACTACCAAACAATAAAAAGTTGACAAGCTGCTTTAATTCACTCGGAGCTCTTTTCCAAGTGAGGTAACTCCAATTAAAATAGGTAAGTACATAATAAAAGAGGAAAATTATTTGAACAATTCGAAGAGTTCCAACAATATGGACGCCATAACCAGGTATAATTTGCATACCTCCAGGTGTAAAAGTGAAGTATAGCAGTGTAATCTCAATTAGAAGCACACTTGTGATCTTAATTGAACTCACGCGCTCTTTTTTAATAAGATCTATGAATATAAATAGACAAGGAACCCCAATGACTTGTGGTATTATTGCAAGAGCCATTAATAAGGGTGAATAATAAAGATGAGAGGCTGCGTCTAAACCCCAAAAAAAAGATTGTAATAACCAATTTGCTGAAAATAAATACACTAATCGATTTTTTCTTTTCTTAGCGTAAGAAAATGAAAGCAAAAACCCAATAATGTTTAACACACCAGCTGCTGATGCGGATGATACTAATAAAATATTATCAAAACTAATCATTTTCACCTCTTTTCATATATGTTTTTAATTATCTACTCTCACTTTTATAACTCGGGACAAAATCGAACACCCGTTCAACTATTTTTAAGCCCTCGTTAAAATCCCTAGCTTTTCGTGAAGTTTCTAAAGTCTTTTTAAACCGTACAACAAATTCTTCGTTGAATCTCTTTAATCCATATCTCAGTGATTTCGAGAATTTTGAGGCTATTAAAACTGATGCAATCGAATTCTCTTTATTATGGTTAATAAGAAGGACTGCCCGATCCATTTGGATTTCTTGGACAGCACCTTTTTTTAAAATATCATCTAAAACACTACCAATAGCTTGGATCATCATAGTAAAGATATTTTCCTCAACTTCTCCTGCTTTCGCCCAATCATATTTAAATAAGGCCACGCTTGCTATAGTGTCAACTACTAAAATTCGATAAGCCTTAAAAGGTAAGATATATATAATTCTGGGATCTTTTAAGATAACTAAAATAGTGATGAACGCTCCAATCCCATTTACAAAGAACCCTAATGCATTGATAGTTTTTATAAATGTCCCAATTGCATACATTACCCCTGTTACAATTGAAAAAATCGTGCTCCCAAACAGTAAATAACTTGTTAAGCGTTTTAAATCAGAAGGAGCCTTACGCCACGTTTGAAAACTCCATAAAACATAAAAAATCATGAAATAAAAGATGTAGATAATCTGCGCTATTCGAAGTATACCTTTGTTATGAATTCCATATCCAGGAATGATCTCCCAATTATCAGGTACATAAAAAGTGATAATAAAAACTAAAGCTTCGATAATCATAAGTATTGAAATTTTAATTGGGCTAACGTGTTCTTTTCTGCTAAGTTCAATAAAAATGATAATACACGGAACTCCTATCAGTTGTGGAACAATCGCTAAGGCCATTAGTGGTATTGAGTAAAAAAAATGAGCTGCTGCATCTATAAACCAAAAAACAGCATACATTAACCACATTGCGGAGAATAAGAAAATAAGCCGATTTTTTCTTCTGAACGCGTAAATGAATGTAATTGTACCACCAATTGCTACTAATGTCCCCGTTATAGAGGTAGATAACACGAGCAGTAAATTTTCGATACTCATTATAAATTTTTCTTTAATCCTTTTTGGCTCATTACTAAATTGTTTTTAGGGAAAAGCTTTACGAGGATTTCAAATTTAACTAATCTCTAATTAAATAAATATTGTTTTATTCCTATTTAAAAGATTATT
>JAHLWJ010000100.1 GCA_019057975.1 Promethearchaeota archaeon
CACTCGCCGTAGGTTTAGCAAAAAAATTGATTGACAATTGTTATGGTAAAGATGTTTTTTTTGGGCTTGAATTAGAAACCTTGGTTAGTTCTCAATTACTTCAAACAAAAGATGCAATGTCCGGAGCGCTCGCAAGATTGCAGAAAACTAAACCAAAATGGAGATCTAAGTAAAAATCTTTTTAATTATCGCCCAATAAAAATAGGGTCCCTCTTTTCTTTTAATGCTCGCATGGATTCGTTAAAATCTTTTGATCTAAATGTTTTCCTTAAACTTTTATTTTCTAAATCTAATGTCTTATCTAAAATATCAATGAAGTAAGCGTGCATGGTTTTTTTCATTAGTTTTAGCGATAGAGATGGTCCTTGGGGAGGAATTAATCTCAAAGCTTGTTCTCTAGCATATGGAATCAATTCATCTTTAGGTAAAACTTTATTCACAAGACCTAGCTCAAATGCTTTCTGGGCGGATATTTTATCGCCAAAAAAACATATTTCTTTTGCTTTTTGGAATCCTACTAAAAAAGGCAACATAAAAGATGCACTAAATTCTGGGATGATGGCTCTCTTAGAAAAATAAAATCCCAACCAAGCATCCTCGGCTATGTATATAAGATCTGCCCCAGATAATGGCATTGTAATGGCACCACCAATTGCTAATCCGTTTATCGCAGCAATAACAGGTTTAGTAAATTTCCAAAGTGCCATACATAATTTTTTTTGGGCAATATCCATTAGATCTATTTCCATTTTAATCTCTTTTTGTATCTTTTCAAAATAATTCGGTTCAAAGTATCCTCCGGATGAGAAGGCTCTCCCCTCAGGATTTCCTGTGATTATAAGGACTTTTGCGTCCTTATCTTTTTCCATATCCTCTAATACAGTATAAATTTCTAAAAAGGTAACATAAGTAACAGCATTTCTTCTTTCAGGTCTGTTTATAGTAATTGTACAGATACCATTTTCTTCCTTTTCATAAGAAATATCCTCAAAATCTTCGATATTCATTTTACCAACTTTATTTTTTGTTTTATAAAATAAATTTTTGCTATAAATTCTTTTTTAAAGTGAGCCCAATTTGCTCGATACTAAGTTTAATATCATCTTCGTTAATTCCGTAATGAGTGACAAACCTAATTTTTTGTTTACTAATATTAAATGCGAGTATTCCAGCATCATGAAGTTGAGTAATTATTCTCTGGATTTTCACCTCTTCCAACAACTCAACGATCACAATATTAGTGTCTGGAGGATGAACCTTTATGAGTAAGTTAAAAGTCTTTAATCCATCAGCAAGTAGTTTCGCATTTTTATGATCTTCATCAAGTCTATTTATCCAATTAGGTTCTAGCGCAATGAGTCCAAAAGCAGCAATAATACCAGCTTGACGCATTCCTCCTCCAAGCATTTTACGAAACTTCCTTGCTTTAATAATGGTTTTTTCAGAACCCGCTACAATCGATCCTACAGGACATGAAAGCCCTTTAGACAAACAAAACATTACACTATCTACATGTTTGGTAAATTTCGTAACTGGTACACTCAATCCTACTGCTGCGTTAAATATTCTCGCGCCATCTAAGTGAAATTTTAGTTCATTTTCCTTCGCAAATTCTTTCATTCTCCTTAAAACATCAATGCCAATTATGGTACCCCCATGATGATTATGAGTATTCTCTGTGCACAATAATGATGATGGAGGCTTATGTATATTCTGCTTATCTCTAATTAGAGATTGTAGATGCTCAAAAGAGGGAACACCTTTATTCGAAGAATATGTTCTTATCATCAATCCTCCTATCCTTGCTGCATTCCCGACTTCATTACCATATATATGACTTAATTCCTCCACTAATATTTCATCACCCGGCTTTGTTTGCGAGAGTAATGACACTAAATTGCCCTGAGTTCCCGAAGTTACTAATAGAGCAGCTTCTTTTCCGACAAGTTTGGCAGCTTTTTCTTCTAATTCATTAACAGTAGGATCCTCGCCCTCTACATCATCTCCAAGTTGTGAATTTCCCATTGACTTTACAAATTCCCACATTTCAGGAGATGGTTTGGTAACCGTATCAGATCTTAAATCAATTATTTTCATTCTAACTAGATCATGCGAATTTTAAGTATGATAATTAATCATATTACAAAAAAATTAGTAGAAAATTAGGTAAAAAAATAAGGATTTGAGAAAGTTGTTCGTACTAATTCTATATCACTCTTTATTCTCACCAATAATATTAATTAATAAGGTGAGTTATACTATTCCAACTACATTTATTTGGAAAGATTTAAAATGGTTTCGTTAATTGCTACATTTACTGTAAAGGAAGGAAAAATGGAAGAAGCAATCGAAGTAGTAAAGGAAATAGTTCCTAAAGTAAAAGAATCTGAGCCAGGAACCTTAGCTTATATTGCGCATACAATAAAAGGGAGAAAAAATAAAAACTCAATCGTATTTTACGAAAAATATGTTGATGATGCGGCTATGAAGGAGCATACTGATAAAATAGGAACTACCCTCGCAAAGTTTTTGCCTTTATGTGAACCAGGCGTAGATCTTAAAACTTGTTTCGAAATTGAATAATTTACCTTTTTTTTTTATTTCCTCTGATCATAGACCCGAATCGCAGTTCGCTTATGTATGATGTCTAATACCTTAGAAATAAGTGAAAAGTTAATATTATGTCTAAAAGTTAGATATTTTTTAAAAAAAAGAATGGAAGCTTGGGTATATGTGAACTTTCATTGTCGTTTAGTTTTCAGAACAAGGGTAATAGCTCTTGTGAAACGAATTGCATTCATGACTTTATATAATATTTTGTTTAGGTAAGATTATTATCCTTTTTCAATCATTTGACGATTAAAGTATAAAAATGTTTGATGAATTTAAGATCTATAGTTATTAAATAAATCTCTAAATTTAAATGGGAAAATTGTAAAATGCCAAAATTTCAACCTTTTCTTATGGAACGTTGGATGTCTAAGTTTGAGCAGGAAGTTGATTTTAACCTATCCGAAAGTGGAGTTCACCCAATTTTGCTCAGTGAATTGTTGTCAGATGATCCTGATTACATTAACGATTTACTTGCTACAGATCTGAATTACCCACATGTTGAGGGTATTCCCGAATTACGGGAAAATATAGCAGCTTTATATGATGGAGCTACCACGAAAAACATCCTTGTTACAACAGGAGCGATTGAAGCGAATTACAATGCAACTTGTACACTACTCACCCCAAATGATGAAATAGTTATGATGTTACCAAATTATATGCAAATTTGGGGTATTGCTCAGAACCAAGGTTTCAAAATAAAACCATTCCACCTACTTGAAGAAAATGGTTGGGCACCTGACTTAGTTGAATTAGATAAGGTTGTCTCCAAGAAAACTAAACTTATTGCCATCTGCAATCCTAACAACCCTACAGGTTACATCCTGAGTGAAAATGAAATGGATAGTATAACTGCTATAGCAGACCGAGTTAACGCATGGATTTTAGCAGATGAAGTATACATTGGTGCTGAACGATTAAGAGATGATGAAACGCCTTCCTTTTATGGACGCTATGATAAAGTGATAGCAATAGGTAGCATGAGTAAAGCTTATGGCTTACCTGGGCTTCGTATTGGATGGGCGGTTGCACCTACTGAAACCATAGGGGATATTTGGGCACGACATGAATACACTACAATTAGTGCTACAATGTTATCAAACAAACTTGCTGCAATTGCGTTGTCTCCAAAGGTAAGACCACGAATTATTCAGCGTACTCGTAATTTCATTCGACAAGGTTATCCTATTCTTCAACGATGGATGGATAGCCATGAAAATATTTTTAGCGTTATCCCTTCACAAGCTGCCGCAATCGCATTCGTTCGCTATCATTTAGACATCAATTCCACTGAATTTGCAGAACGCTTGCGTAAGGAGAAGAGTGTTTTCATTGTGCCAGGTGACCATTTTGGTATGGATAAATTTTTTCGGATAAGTTTTGGATTACCACCAGATTACCTTACATCAGGACTTAATCGCATACACGAATTAATCATAGAATTAAAGAAATAGTATTAGCATATCTCAAACTTACATAATTGAAAACAGTTTTATGTAAATAAAGGAATTCTTGTATTGTTAGCTCAATATCCCTAGAGCACCTTAAATCAACATATCTCATATAATTAATTAAAGAACTGCATAAGGTTGGTTGTAAACATGGAATAGGAAGAGTTAACCATATGGAAGATCGAGCTATTGGATTAAAATCAAGAGAAGTATATGAAGTTCCAGCAGCCTTAATTATAATTAAAGCTCATAAAGATCTTGAAAAGTATGTATGTACAAAACATGAAAATTCGTTTAAAGCTATGGTTGATCAAAGATGGACAGAATTGACTTATGAGGGCTTATGGGTTGACCCACTAAGAGACGCATTAGAAGCATTCATTAATGTTATGAATCAAAAAGTAACAGGAAATGTGAAAATGAAATTATTTAAAGGAAATGCTAGTGTTGTTTCAAGAGAATCTCCGTATGGATTATATAATTTAAATTTAGCTACATACGATACTAGTAGTACATTTAATCAAAAATTTAGTTATGGATTTATTCCATTATGGGGTTTACAAAGTGAGATTGGGTTTCAAGTTAAAAATACCATTAAATCATTAGAAAGATATACAAAAAAAACTCAAGTAGAGATAATTAAATAAAAAAAATATTAAGACAATAAATTTGTTAAAGAAAAGAACGAGGTATTTTAAATGTATTATCGAGGGTATATATTAATTCGATTAAAGGTAATTGGTACTGAATGGAAAGTTGTTGATAAACTAAATGGTTTAAAATCTATAGAATCAGAAGGAGATTGGAAAATAACATATGCTACTCCCATTTATGGAGGATGGGATGTAATTGTTGAATGCTCATTTAGCAAACTAAAGGATTTAGATAAAATTGTTACCTTCTGTAGAGTCGATAAAGACTTATCTCAATGGATCGAAGAAACAACTACTCTAATGGGCTCCAAAAATGATTACCCTAGTTAATTAATATATCTAGTTTTAAATGGAGTTTGGAAATAATAAAAAAAAATAGAAATTTAATAATTATTTATCCTGTTAAATACTATAAACCTGGAATTCCTGTTCGTTTGTGAAGAATATCTAATCCCTTAGAAATAATTGCAATGGTAATAAGAAAAATGATTGCAACAATGATATATGTAGTTAATGATATAAATGAAACTGCCACAATACTTTTTGCCTGAGCAAAAAGTTCTGTAGCGCCAATTAAAGAAACTACAACAGTGTATTTAGGTAGATAAGCAGCTTCGTTAGACCAAGCAGGGATAACACGACGTAAAGCTTGTGGTAATACAATATGACGAATACCAGATAAACGTGACATTCCTATCGATTGGGCAGCCATTAATTGTTCCGCATCCACAGACATCATAGAACCTCGGAAATATTCAGCCTGATAAGCTGTACTATTAAGGCTAAGTGCGACAATACTAAAGAGAACTCGGTGGTTCAAAAAAATAAATGTAATATCCTTATCAAGCATTTTAAATTCAGTTAGAAAATTCCAAGATCCCACAGGTATATTTAAGCCATAAAAGATGAAAAATAATTGAGCAATCAAAGGAGTACCTCTAATAAATTCAATGTACGCTGCAGCTACTCGTGAAAATACTACACCCCCGTATTGTCGAAGAAGAGAAAGAAAAAGACCAAAAAAGAAGCCTATCATAAGTGCCCATCCATATAACCACATTGTTGAAAGAAAGCCGGAGAAAATACGATCCCAATATCCAAGTACGGTTAAAAATTCCTCAATAGGATTGGTTTGTCCTTGAAATATCACTTATTTTCTTCCTCGTCAGTAAATTTTAGAATATCTTCATGAGTTCCATATAGTACTTTAAGCTGTTTTAGAAATTTCTTCACACGATCAGATTCAGGCGAGACAAAGAAATGTTGAGGTGCACCGCGTTCTACAACAACACCCTCATCGAGGAAGATCATTTCTGAAGCGACTGCCCTCGCAAATCCCATCTCATGAGTCACTACTATCATTGTAGTACCCATTTTTGCTATATCAAGCATTACTTGAAGTACTTCACCAATTAATTCAGGATCCAAAGCAGAAGTTGGCTCATCAAATAAAATTACATCAGGTTCCATAGCTAAAGCGCGTGCAATGCCGATGCGTTGCTGTTGACCACCAGAAAGTTGAGCTGGATAATGATCTGCCCATTCTACCATTTTAACCCATTGTAAAACTTCAAGCGATTTAGCACGAGCTTCTTCTTTTGATAAACCTTTTACGCGACGAAGCCCAATACTTACATTATCTACTGCTTTAAGATGGGCAAATAAATTGAAATGTTGAAATACCATCCCTATTCTAGTTCGCATTGCATTAAGATTAACTCCAGGAGCGTTTATATTCTCTCCATTTAGGAAAATCCCTCCTTTATCTGGAGGGTTTAACATATTGATACACCGAAGTAATGTACTTTTACCGGAACCACTAGGTCCAAAAATGACTTTAACTTCCTTCTCAGCTAACTCGAAGGAAACTCCTTTAAGTACTTGTAAATCTTTATAAGATTTCCACACATCAGCTACTCGTATTACAGGTTCTGAGATATCTAACCACCTCCCATTCCCAATTCTTTAAGTTTCTTAGCCTGTCTCTCACCAAATAATCTCGTTATTGGATACGTCAATAGAAAATAAATAATTGCTAGAATACCAATTGATAGAGTCCAAAATCCTCTGAAAGCATATGAAAAATCATAGGCAGCTTTAGTTAGCTCTACTACTCCAACTGCATAGGCGAAAGATGAATCTTTTACGACAACCGCGTATTCGTTAGACCAACTAGGTACCGCTAACCTTATAGCTTGAGGAAATACAATATGGCGGAAAGCTTGGAAACTACTCATCCCCACTGCACGTGCAGCTTCTGTTTGCTCAGGAGATACAGACAAAATGGCTCCTCGAAAAATTTGTGATTGATAAGCACCACTTCGAAGACCAAGCGCTAAAATAATACTTGCTATAGGTCTTTGAATAGGATCTAAGAACCAAAATAATCCAGTAAAACCGTAGGCGAATATGTAAATTAGAATTAGAATGGGGATACCTCGGAAGATCTTCTCATACCCACTAGCTACCCATCCTAGTTCTATACCCCCGTAAACACGCATAAGTGCTAACAATAGTCCTAGCAAAAATCCGAATAATAGACCTAAAGCTGTGAGGAGCAATGTTTGGGCTAGTCCCTTTTCGAGAATATAAAAAAAAATTTCTGCGAGATCTGGCATTTTATTTATCCTATAATGTTAACCAAACCATGTGTTCATCACGTCAAAGATAGATCCATCTTGATAACTCTCAAAGATAACTGTGTCAATAGTATGCAAAAAACCAGTTTCTCCCAGTCTAGTATATAATACGAAAGCATCTGTTCCTGTACTGTATAATGATTTAATGTTGTATGTATCTGACCAAGCAGTATAAACAGGCTCATCTACATAAGCTAAGTCGATAGCTCCACCATCTAAAGCGATCATTAGGTCATTGGCATTATCATACACTATAAGTTCTACACCCACAGTCATGTCCAAGCCATCAGGCCCTAATTCCTCATACATTACGGTCCCTGTTTGAACACCTACTACATGGCTTGTAACATCATTAATACTTGATATTGTGGTCGTTGAAGCATTCAAGGCGATTACAACTTGACTAACGGTAATATAAGTTATAGAAGCTGCAAGTCTTTCTGCACGTTCTACAGTATAGGCCAATGCAGCTGCAAGCATATCAACAGTTCCTGCTCGACAAGCTGCAATCAGGGAATCAAAGGGAAGATCAACCATCTTTAGTGTTACACCCAACTCATCTGCAACCATTTGTGATAAGTCAATATCAAATCCTACTATCAGACCACCGGGATAAGTTTTATTCTCGAATGGTGGGTAATCAGCGCTAGTTCCAACAAGAAGTTCTCCTCGTGCTTCAATCTTATCGATCAATGGTGTTTCAGTTTCTTGAATAGGTGAAGGAATAAACCAACCGCCTAGTAATCCTATTCCTAAGACTACAAGTATTCCTATTATAGCAAATTCTCTTTTAATTACTTTACTCATTATGTTTACCTCGTAATTTTTTTTATTTTTAATAAATTCTAACTATTACTAACTATTTTTAGATAAATTTTAGTAGGAATATATTTCATATGAAGATATATAAACATTTCTATTTTTCTATTGAGAAGATTAATTATCTTAACCTTTAAGTTCTTTTTACTTAAAAAAATTTACATCTTCCTCCACATATAATATCTTTGATAAATCTCTTATCACTCGTAATGAAGTTAATTTAATGATAATGCTCATAACAACATTTCATGACCACTTTTAAATGAATTAAGGTCTATGCCACCGTATACACGTATGATGGCTAGTATAATGCATAGAATAAATCCACCAGCAGACCTTCGACAGTTAGTAGTAATGTATAGGGTACTCCAACCAGAATGATAAATAAGAAAATACCAGGAAGTGTAATATCACTCACCCAAACCACATGTCCAATATCTCAAAGATTTTTCATGTAATAATATTATTATATGAAAGCTTTTTATAAAATAATGTGATGTTATGTCCAAAATAATAATACTATCTCAAAATGAAGTCAAGTCATGTTTGCCTATGAGTGAGGCAATTAGAGCAGTGCGAGAAGCATACATTGCGTTCGCAAAAGGACGGGTAAAGATGCCACCAGTCATGCACTTAGATGTTTCACAGTATAATGGGGAAGTAGATATTAAATCAGGGTACATCGAGGATCTTGGACTTATTGGTACCAAAATTGCAAGCGGTTTCTACGATAATTATAAGTTGGGATTACCTCCAGGGATTGCGGTAATAATCTTAATGGATCTTAAAACAAGTATTCCAGTAGCAATAATGGATGGAACTTATGTTACTGCATATAGAACAGGAGCTGCTGGAGCTGTTGCAGCCAAAGTACTCGCAAGAAAAGACTCTAAGAGAATTGGAGTTGTTGGGGCTGGGACACAAGCAAGAATGCAAATTTTAGCATTACGAGAGGTTTTCTCCCTAAAAGAAATCAAAGTTTGGGACATTAATACGACTGAGCGAGACAGATATGTAGAAGAAATGTCAGAAGAACTAAAGATTCCAATAGATCCAGCTGAAGACATTAAGGATGCTGTAATTGAAGCTGATATTATTGTAACAGTAACCCCATCTAAAAAAGCTCTTGTAATGGAAGAATGGATTCAAGAAGGAGTTCATATAAATGCAATCGGAGCAGATGGACCAGGTAAGCAAGAATTAGATCCATATATTGTTAAAAGAGCAGATAAAGTCGTAGTAGATAGCTTAAACCAGTGTAGAATAATTGGAGAAATTCAACATGCATTAGCAGATGGTTTGATAACTGAAGATGATGTTTATGCAGAAATAGGCCAAATTCTCATTGGAGAAAAGAAAGGTCGTGAAACAAATGAAGAAATCACACTTTTTGATGCTACAGGTCTAGCGGCTCAAGATATTGCTGCTGCTAATATTGTTTTTAAACAAGCAAAAGAAAAAGGGATTGGACATGTAGTGTCTTTATTAGATAAATAAAGCAGATGATTTATTTAAAAATGAATGATATCACTTTAGAAACGATCAAGAAAGCTAAAGAAAGGATAAAAGAATTTGTTAGAAATACGCCACTAATCCACTCTGAGCATCTAAGTCAAATCTGTAACGGTAACATATTTTTGAAGTTAGAAAATTTACAACCCACTAACTCATTTAAAGTGCGTGGTGCCTTTAACCGATTATTACAGTTGAGTTCAGAAGAAAGAAGAAACGGGGTTGTTACAGCGTCATCTGGCAATCATGCTCAAGGAGTAGCTTTAGCGGCAGAGAACTTGAAAATTTCTGCAAGAATAGTGATTCCTACAAATATTTCGATGGCAAAATTAAGGAAAATAAAGAAATATGATGTTAATATTATTCAAGAAGGAGAATTTGATACAATCGAAAAAAAAGCAAGAGAAGTATCTCATAAGGAAAATTTAACATACATTAGTCCCTATAATGATATTGAAGTTATAACTGGTCAAGGAACTATTGCACTTGAAGTATTTGAAGAAATCGCTCAGGTAAATTCCATAATTGTTCCTATTGGGGGAGGGGGTTTAATTTCTGGTATTGCATTAGCAGCTAAATCTTTAGATCCCAATATTGAAGTAATAGGAGTTCAAACAAAAGGAGCCTCTACAATGTATGAATCCTGGAAAGCAGGTAAAATTGTGTGTACAGAAGAATTCCAAACTATCGCAGAGGGGTTATTAGGTGGGCTTGAACCTGGCGCTTTAACTTTTGAACTAATAAAAGAATATGTTGATAGGATAATATTAGTAGAGGAGGAATCTGTTAAAAGTGCAATCAATCTTCTTTGGAAAAAGGAAGGTCAAATTGTAGAGGGCGCAGGTGCTACAACAGTAGCTTGTCTTCTTGAAGAAAAAGAAATATTTGCCAAAAAGAATGTAGTAGCAATAATTAGTGGAGGAAATATAGAAAATTCCCTCTTTACAGAAATTATAAAAAGATCCTAATGTAATTATTTGTACTCATCAGATTTTCAACTTAATCTCTTCTTAATGCGATCTGCTGCATTCTGTAATGTTTCTAACTTTTGAGAAAAAGAAAATCTTACATAATTCGATCCAGGATTATATCCAAAGCGATTTTTCATGTAAAAACTGGAACCAGGAACTGTAGCAACTCCTTCATCTTTTACTAAATAATTTGCGAATTCTATATCATTCATGCCAAATTGAGATATATCTGCAAACATATAATAAGCCCCTTGTGGATTAAAAACATTCATACCTAAGCTTAAAAGCTGATTATGTAAAAAATCTCTATTTTTCTGATATCTGTTAATAAGTTCATTGTAATATATAGGACTTAAATCAAATACTTTCAATATGGCGTATTGTAATAAGCTAGGGGCACAAACAGTTAAATAATCGTGCACTTTTCTTATCCCATTCATTAGTTCTTGGTTAGCTGCTACGTATCCTATTCGCCACCCGGTTACTGAAAAAGTTTTACTAAATCCACTAATTGTTATAGTTCTTTCCTTCATTGAATCAAAACTACCAATGCTCAGATGTTTTAAACCATCAAATATAATATGCTCATAGATTTCATCAGTAATAACAAAAATATCATGATCGATGCATAAATCAGAGATTATTTTGAAATCTTCTGGTGAAAAAACCTTTCCCGTAGGATTATGGGGTGAATTTATTATTGTAGCCTTAGTTTTCTTATTAATGCTATTCTTTAATACTTCTTCATCAATGCTATAGTTTTCTTTCGATAAAGAAACAAACACAGGTTTGCCTTGAGCAAGATATGTAATGGGGACATAATTCTCATACCAAGGTTCAAGAATTAAGATTTCATCTCCTGGATTTGTTATTGCAAGAATGCTCGAAGCAATAGCCTCACTTGCCCCACAGGTTATAGTTAGTTCATTGTAAGGATCAACTACTAGTTTATTATAATCTTGGAGCTTTTCTGATATTTTTTCCCTTAAATCAGTACGTCCATATGTGACGCTATACTGGTGCTTCTCTTCATCCAATCCTTCTTTTATACCCTCTATTAGCTCTAAAGGAGGAGAAAAGTCAGGCACTCCTTGAGAAAGGTTAATTGCATCATTTTCTATAGCTTTCCTAGTCATTTCTCTTATTACGGATTCTTGAAAATGTTCCAAACTTCTAGACATAATACCCATTATTAATAAATTATTTAATAAATTGGAAAGTAGTAATAATTTTTTCCTTTGATTTACTCAAATTAATGAATAAACTAAAAATTTTGTGATATTAGTTTTTTTGCTAATCAATTGACTTCTTAAAGAATTTGCCAAATTAAATAAGGAGTTTCTTCTACACCAATGAAATAGACCACGAATGTATACTTTGGAAGATAATCAACCTCGTTTGACCAAGAAGGGATAACTCGACATAGAGCAAGAGGCAATATAATATACTTAATACCCGCAAACTTAGAGATGCCAAGTGATTGGGCTACCATTAACTGTCCTGTACCAACAGACATATATGAAACTTGTAAATATTCTGCTTGATATGCAGTGGTATTTAGACTTAAGGTAATGATACTTACTAATGTTCTATGATTTAAGAGAATAAGATTGATGTCCTTACCAAATAAATTTAAGCTTAATATTGCAAATAAAAAAGATTATAAAGCATCGGTTTTTTCTTATGCTAATAATGAGATTAAGATTAATTCCGCTAGTAGGTATTAGTATTATATTAGTTATTATTGGGATTATTTAATTTCATTAAAGAAATTCTAAACTCTTTTTTACCATCCTTTTCTTAACTTTTCTGGGTTTGAATTTCTTAATGTTCACAAATAAATAACAAGAAGCAAAAATTCATCGGTGAAAAAAGTATTGATCAAAAATAATAGCGTGTATATATATGATGCAACCCTTCGGGAGGGAAGTCAAAAAATAGGAATTAGCTTTTCGGTCGAGGATAAAATTCGAATTCTTGAACGGTTAATTAATGATCTTCATGTTCCTATGATTGAAGTTGGGTGGCCCGGCTCCAATCCAAAAGACGTTATGCTTTATAATAAGATTAAAAGTAATTGGTACTGAATGGAAAGTTGTAGATAAGTTAACTGGTTTAAAGTCAACAGAACTAGAAGAAGATTGGAAAATTTCCTATGCTACACCTCTCTACGGTGCCTGGGACGTGATTGTAGAATGTTCGTTTAATAAACTTAAGGATTTAGACACAATCGTTACCTTTTGTCGAATTGATAAAGACTTATCTCAATGGATCGAAGAAACAACCACTCTAATGGGATCCAAAAATGATTATCCCGGTTAATTCTTTGATCATTAATTTCTATATGAAATGAATCCATTTCTTTTTTTTTTAAATCGGTCATATAAATAATCTAAATCTTCCAATAACCATCTTCGTATATTACTAGACCATCTACTAAAATTTTAGAACCTTTTTGTCTCATATCCTTTAAGATATCCCAATGAATACCGCTTTTATTCTCCGATCCCGTCTCTTGAAAACCCATACCAAGAGCAAGATGGATAGTACCCCCCATCTTTTCGTCGAATATCATATTTTTAGTAAATTGAGTAATTCCGTAATTAGTCCCTATCGCAAGTTCACCAACCCGGTTAGCGTTTTCTATTTCTAATATCTCGTTTAACAAATCTTCTCCTTTATCTGCAGTTGCTTTGATAACTTCGCCCTCGTTAAACTCTAAATAAATATTTTCGACTTCCCTTCCGGCGTATATTCCAGGATATGTAAATCTAATGTGACCATTTGTATAGGTTTCTACAGGTCCTGTATAAACTTCTCCATCGGGTAAATTTAATTTACCGCAACAGTTCTCCCAAGTTCTTCCCTCTACTGACAACTCCAAATCAGTATCTTCACCTACAATTTGGATAAGTTTACCTCCATTCAACTTTTTAACGATTTTATCCTGTTTTATTTGAATTTTGGTCCATTCATCAATAGGGTTTTCTTTATCCAACATTAAAGCCTTTTCCACAAAATCGGAGAAGGAAAACAAATCCATATTAGCTTCTTGAGCATAAGCATGACAAGGAAAGGGTATTCCAATCCACTTTAACAATTTTTTGGCCATACGGTCTTCAAATTCTTGCATAAATGCTGTTCGATCTGGAGAACCTCGTTGTTTAGCAATCCTCTTGGGATCCACTAGCGATAAATTCCGAGTATTGAATTCACCCCCAATAGTTATTATCGAATCAAAATCCTTATTTGTTGATTTAATAGTATTGTGGAGAAATAGTAGCTGTTCATCTGATGCATTTTTAAGAAGCAATTCGCTAATGCCTTCAAGTTCGGGCATCACTAAGGGATGCCCTCCCGCACTTAGAATTTCTAAATATATTGCCTGAAAAAGTTCTTTCGCAAAAGATGGACCCTCGATTAAGACTCGGTCCCCCTGCTTTATTTCAATGGAATAATGCACTACTAACTTAGCAAATTTTGTATAAAAAGAATTTATCATGAATTTCTCTAATTAACAATCTGTTTAAAATCTAGATATTTTCTTAAAAAAATTCCATTACATTTCCTTTTTCAACCATAATCTAACTATTCTCAGAAACTCTTGTGCGTTTCTTCAAATGTATCTTTTCGAGGACAAAATGACTAATCAGATAGCAAAAGATGACAGTTAAAGGAAATACAATGGCTAGTTTTATAACGGGAAAAAGGGGTATGAATGCAAATCCAAGGGAAACAGGGACAAGG
>JAHLWJ010000498.1 GCA_019057975.1 Promethearchaeota archaeon
TTTTTTTATTATTGATTAATTGTTTCCTGTTTTAAAATATCTGCGATTATAGAATCGTCGTCTTTAAGATTTTTGTTTTCTTCAATTTTGTCTTTGAGATTGAATAATCTAGCTTTAGCTATTTTTATTACATTAATAAATGTTAATGGTTTAATTACAACATTATCGTTATCACCAGTCGTTTTCTTCTTTGCATATTTACCCATCCGAGTACCAAGAACAAGGCAATTTATCACAGTTGTCCTCGAAAGATGCCCCTCTTCTAACAAGTATAGACAATATTTTTCAGCTTGTTGCATTTCTTCTAGATTTAAAGTGGAATCTCCTTTTTTAAGCTCTAAAATTAAGATCTTCCCTATACCCTCGGGATCCCCCTCATTATTGTATTCATCAGATGCGTAAATTCCAATTGAAAAACTATCTGGTACGATAACAAAGTCAGGTCTAATTAGAACTTTTTTTGGAAATTTTTTATCAAAAAATTTTTTAATCACTTTATGCAAGGCTTCATTTGACGTAAATTGAATCGTGTCGTATTCTGGACCAAAAATCCATAAAGCTTTTTCAAAAATAGGTTGAAGTCTATGTAACTCATCAGATTTTTTTTCTGTAAATTCCTCCAACTTATTAATTAAGTCTATTCTTCTATAAATTTCAGTGAGAATTATTTTAGCATCTCTGACACTCCATTTGGAGATAATTTCATTCAAATCTTCGAGTTCAGCAGTTTCTAATTTTGCTAAACTACCGAATAATTCATATTTTATCTCACTTTCTTCAAGTTTTATCAGAATTTCTAAAATATTCTCAAAATCGCTATCTTTAATACTAGGACATTTTATTAAAACTTCTGATGTGAATTTACCAATAAAATCTCTTGATCTCACATCTAAATCTTTCAATTGTTTAAATTTAGGATGTAATGCTTTTTTTCTTCGTTCTTCTCTTTGATTTTGAAAAAGATTATCAAGTTTTTTAGTAAGATACTCCGAAACAATATTAAATACTTCAAAATATCGTTCTGTTTTTACAAAACCAGTCCAATCGTCATTTACTTCATCATTTAAGAAATTTGCAATAATGATAAAAACATATAAACTCGCTTCACGATATCTTCTATCTAATTTTTCTCCATCTGATAGTTCCCAAGAAAGATTTCCTACTAATCTATAATTAACCCACCAAGCAATTCCATTTTGTTGAGTGGTTCTACCTCTTTTAGTCTTTATAAATTTTACAATAATATCCCCAAAAGGAGTATTTATAGTTTCTTCACTGATTCTATCTCCTATATCTTCTTCTGTAATTTGTTTTTGATTTACAAAAATCTTGAATGAAGGATCCGAAAAGAATCTGGACCCTATAACATTAATAATTACCCTCTCATCCAATACTAAAATATTCTCTATATTCGTGGTGATTTTTAATCCAGTTTTTGTATCATCCACTTTTTTAGTCTTTAAGTGTTCAATATCAAAGGGCACCACTTGTCCTTTTTTCACCTTAAATTTATTATAATTTCCATTTTTCCATATTTCTACGAAATATGAGTTAGAAAAGCAATACATTGCGAATCTACCCTTTCCATTTTTCCCATATGCTATTCTATTGGATTTTTCACCATTAGGATAATAAACTTCTTTCCCTTGTTGCTTCCTTCTATCATAACCAATCCCTTTCCAGCGAAATAAAAACTCATCTTTAGTCATCCCGACACCATCATCTTTAACTTCTAAACTTTTTCGTCCACCATTTTCAATATTAATAAAGACTTTTTTAGCACCAGCATCATAAGAGTTAGCTATCAATTCAACAAGTGCGATCTCCCAATTTGATATGATATTCCTTGCATATCCTCTGATAAATCGGGAACCAAACCAATTACCAATATCCTTTTGTATCATAATTTCTTGAAATATAATGAATATTTGTCTTGTTTGTTAAAATTTTAATTGACAATAATATTAATTATTAAGACTTAAATTTTATATTTAGTTTTAATTAAATCTTGAAAATTTTAATCTTTAATGGTTTGTTTACTAGTAATCAGATGCGGAATAAAATTAAATTAATATTAAATTAAAAAAGTAGAAAACTATTATGGCATCAAATTTATCAGAAAGTTCCCAAAAGACAATTCCCGAATTTGACATTGGCGAGATTGTAAAAGCTCGAGATAGATTGTGGCGTATAGATCAATTTCATAAAGTAGAAAAAGAGATTAAAGAAATTAAAGATGATTTTCTTTATGAGCAAATCATCTCTGATAAAAATTTTTATGGAGCTTTGAGAAATTCTTTAGTATAAATTTAAGTAATTTCAAAGAAGAATTTGAATTATTTAAAGAGAACATTAAAAAACGACATAAAATATTACATGGATCACTGAAAGATGATGAAATTAATAAAGAATCCGTTGAACAATTTAAAGCTTCAATTGATATATTTATAGCATATTTAAATTCACATATCTCTTCACTTTATATGTATAGGAAATCTTTTGATTCGATTAGATTAAATCGATCTTGTACTTCAAAATAAGGATCTGAAATAATCAGTTTATGAAACTTATTCTTAAATTTCTTCAGGAGTAGGGACATCATAATTTATTAATTCCCACATCTTCTGGATATATTCATCTTTGATTCCCAATTCTTCGCACCTCGTATAAATATTCTGAATATATTTGAAGCAACTTCCATTCTTTCCGCTTGTCTTTTTTGCCGCATCGATCAGTGCGTTTAATTCTGTATCTTTAATATAAGTCCATTTATTAGTTTGGTTTACGGGTGTGAGAGCCGTTACTTTCTGCCCATTTTCTAATTCAACTTCTAATTCGCTAAGTTGGAAACTAGGTCCTTCCCTTTTCTTGAGTTTGGCTTCCACAGAATGCCTCTGATCTTCATCAAATTCAAAAACAAGACCAACGCATTCTTCATTGCTTGACTCTTCAAGACCCAACGTTGGACAAGGAGCATCTCTTGTACCCCAATTACTTGTGGATTTTTTGTTAAAGGCCCTATGATACCCCTTTAATTTGGCTATACCTCGATTGATTCCTTGAAATCTTGTTGCCCAATCACCCCACATTAATGAGCCATAAACAAATACCCACATAGAAGTTTCCTTCACAATAATATCAAAGATTTATAATTTAAAAATTAAAAGCGAGGCCTTCTTTTGTCACCTTTATTATATGGTTTATATTGTCGAGGCGCTTTTTTGATTATAACAACATTGCTCGCTTGTGATCCTTTTTGACCTTGAACAATATCGAACTCAACCTTATCATTTTCGTTTAGTGTTTTATATTCGTCCTTATCTCCTTTCAATGCAGAGTAATGAACAAATACATCGCCCCCCTCTTCAGAGGTTATAAATTCATAGACTTTTCGGCTATTAAACCATTTTACTGTTCCTTTTACCAATTTTAAGACCGATTTTTGAAATTTTGAAAAAAGATAATTTAATTCAAAAAGAATTAATTCTAAAAAGAACCCAAGGATAAAAAATTTTTACTTTTTAGGGATTTCCTCTAAAATCTCTATTTCAATAGTATTCTGAAGAATAATCTTTCTAAATGCACCAAAATTAAAAAGACCTTGAAATTCAAATATTAATTCTAAATTGTCAAAATTTGTTTTGA
>JAHLWJ010000499.1 GCA_019057975.1 Promethearchaeota archaeon
AGGGTTTAATTAACGGAATTATTACCGTACTGTTAATAGGATTACAACCAGTCATTTCACTTTCGAGGCCGCCGATAATTGACGCTTTTACCTTTTCTACCATCACGGCACTATTTATGGCTATAATATTTTTTCCTTTATTCTTAATCGAAAGATTCAAAATGAAAAACTTAGTTAAAACAGAATCGAATGACAGGATACATTCTCTTTTGAGTGGTTGGAAGCAACCGAGGAATATTAGATTACTTGTTGGAATTGGAATTGTTTTTTCTATTGTTCCTGTATTATTAATAGTGGGCTACGATCTCGCTGGAGCAGTTAATAGCTCACTCGCATTAAAAAGTGAAGTTATCATTGCTCTACTATCAGGTTATATCTTTTTAAATGAAAAACGAATATCTAAAACCCAGATTTTTTTCAGTATAATTTTAATTTTAGGATTATTTATCGCAATTACGCAAGGATTTTCAGAATTGTTTGAAATTAATCTTGGGGTTCTTATAATTGTAGTGGCGGTTATTATCTTTACTATTACGCATGCATTTACTAAATCAGGATTCGATAGAAACGAAATTAGCCCTATTCAAGTAGTTTTTATTCGGAACGTACTAAGTGGAACAATATTGTTGTTAACTTATTTCATTTTTTTCCCCTTAGAAGGATTAATAACCGTGCTTAAACCGGAATATCTTATATATCCTTTTATTATGGCATTAGATTGGGGATTTTCTTTATTATTCTGGTATAGAACATTGTCTTACATCTCTATTGGAAAAGCGGGTGTTATTATGTCCTTAACACCAATCACATCAGCTTTTTTTTCCTGGATCATTCTCGGGGACGAGATCACATATTTCCACCTCATAGGAATAACGATAGTAATTGTTTCGATTTACATGATCATTCGAGAAAAAAAAAATGAAAAGGAAATTAAAAGCAGTTAGCTAAAATTAAATAATTAATGTATTATAAAGGGTATACACCAAATTTGTTAGCGGCTTCTATCATCCATCTCAAATGCTCAACTGACATCTTGGGATGAAAATTAGCGGGAGATATCATACCACCTCCTCCAGGACCCAGTGCGTTTATTGCATTTTTAACGGCTTGTTCCACTTCTTCTTTTGTAGCATCTACGAGAATATGTCTTGTATCGATATTTCCAGATAAACAGAGTTTGTCACCTATTTTCTTTTTGACTAAATACGGATCTACCAAAGGTGGTTCAAGACATTGCAGACCATCAAATCCTGACTCGACGATGAAGTCTAAGAGATCAGTAACATCACCATCAGTATGCAATATATATTTCCCACCCCACTCGTGAATCTGTTCTGAAACTTCTTGATAACGGGGAAGTAAATATTCATTAAAGTTTTTGTGGCTCATAAATTGACCTCCCGAATGTGCAATATCTCCCCCTTCAAGAAAAATTTTAGCTCCGCAATCATGATATGCTTTAAAAGTAGTTAATGTATAGTCAGTAGTGAAGCGAAAACGTTCTTTAACAAGTTTCGGATCATTTTTAAGAGCCCGAGCGAAATAAGCCATCCCCATCCCCTGCCAAACTGGGGGAAACACTGAAGTTAATGCATTTTGAGCAAAAAGGCAAATGTCATCCTTTATATCACGGCATTTTCTCAAAACGCCCTTATAAAATTTTTTAGCCTTGTTGTATTCCTCCTTCATATCAGGCTTAGGATACGCCTCCCAATCTTCTCGATTTTTGATATATCCACCATAGTAATCTGGATAAGGATTTCCATCAATATTTCTGACCCTATGTCTCTTTCCAAATATATCTGTCATTTCTGTTTGACTTTCAAGGATAAAAGGAATGTATTGTACTCCCACTCCATCAAATCCCAGATCGAGACCTGCTCTTACTGCCTTTGAAAAGGTAGAGATTTCAATATCAAGAAGAATATCGTTAATTTTATCTACCCAATCATCGGGATATTGTTTTTCCATATCGTCAAATATGTCAAAAGCATTCCTTTTCGGACGACCTAAGATTTGATCAGCGACATTTCCATCGATATTTATAGTGTGAGTTGGAATTCTATCAGGTTCTTCGAGATTTAATGCCGTCCATATCCGCTCGAAACTTTTCATAATCAATATTTTAAGGGTTGAATAAATTAATATATTTTTCTTTATAGTGAGTTCTTCTTTTCTTCTTCATTATAAAAGTTTTTAATTTTTTCTAGTTTTTCTTAGATATCTTGAGTAATAATCTAAAAAAAGGCTTAATTTTTGGAGCTATAGGAACAATTCTTGTTGGATTTCAACCAATTATAGCAAATTCGGCCAAATCAATCGATTCTCATCTATTTGCAGCTATGACATGTTTGATTGAGGCAACAATATTTCTTCCTCTCATGATTTTAGAGACGCGAATGAAGAAAAGGAAGGAAAGGGGAAATCCGGATTTAATGTCAAATAACTCAATTTTTACAAGTATAAAAAAGAATATTTGGTTATTGCTTTTTATCGGGATAATCTTTAGCGTTAATCAACTTCTATTTTTTGTAGGATATCGATTAGCTGGGGCTATAAATGGATCTTTAACTCAAAAAACTTCCGTTTTCTTTGGATTATTGTATGGCTTTTTGTTATTAAAAGAAAAGATTTCAAAAATTCAAATCGTATTTTCCATCGTGTTATTTTTCGGTTTAGTAATAGCAATAACTCGGGGTTCGTTGAATTTTTTGACCTTTAACACTGATGTTTTGATTGGTGTGTTAATTGTATTATTGATTACAGCTCTATGGATGTTTGGCCACACTATGACGAAACCAATGTTTAGTCGAAATGACTTAACCCCAACTCAAATGGTTTTCATTCGAAATATGTTAAGTGGAGTCATATTAATAGTTACCTACTTTACATTTTCTCCTGTTGATTTAAGTGTTTTTTTTAATCCATATAATCAATTCTTTTTTATAATAATGGGAACTGTATATGGTTTAGGATTATTCTGTTGGTATAAGACATTATCGTATTTAGATGTCTCGAATGCAACCATTGTATTATCTCCCACTCCAATAGTTACCGCCATCTTTGCTACTTTTATATTAGGAGAGTTTTTTACACCCTTTCATTTAATTGGGGCGGTATTAGTTATCTTCTCTATTATTATAATTATCAAACAAAAAAAAAATTGAAAATATATCTCTTTTTTCCAATATTTCATTTATTCACGGTTTATGGATATATTTTAGAAAAGTGATATTCAAAAAATATATTCTTATATGTCACTTATATCTTCTATAAGAATGGTTCATGTGTCAATTTATAAAGGAATAAGATATTCCAGAACATTTATATATTGAAGTAATATAGTTATAAATATAAAAAAATATATTTAAAAACTCGAAATTCTTGCTTAAACAGCAGTTTAGACTATAAAGGAAGTTATAAAATGATAGATGATAGTATAATCTCTGTAAGAGATTTAAAAAAGTATTTTGGCGAAGTTAAAGCGGTTAACGGCGTTTCTTTTAATGTCCATAAAGGAGAGATTTTTGGACTTCTGGGACCAAACGGGGCTGGAAAAACTACCACGATTAAACTTCTTTTGGGATTGCTTGAGCCTTTAGAAGGGGAGATCAGCATTTTTGGGTTAAATCCAGAACG
>JAHLWJ010000500.1 GCA_019057975.1 Promethearchaeota archaeon
TCTGAAAGAATTCCTCAGACTTTACATAAAAAGTTTGTTTCCCCTCTTTAGTTTCTTCTATTTCTATGGAAAACTCATTTTTAATGAACTCTTGAATCTTATATTTATCTGAATCTTCTAATGAGGGATCTTTTTTAGTTGGATTCTCCATAATCAATACTTCTTTTTATTTTTATAAAAATGTTTTCTATTTTAGAAAGAGATTTAGTCGCATCTTTGATCGGATGATTAAATCATTTCTTTCTAATTACTCTTAGAATAATATCAGCTAAATCAAGATCTTCTTCACGAATATTAACGATTATTTCAGTATTTTTACTTGAATATATTAATTCTTTCTTGTTTGGTTCAAGTAGTATTTTTACTATGGATCCCCATTGTTGAGAAGAAAAACTCAATATTATTTCTTTTTTAGTTCCTTTAAAATTAATTAAATGAATTAAATTGTCATTTCCATGAAATGTACCAATTATTCCGAATTTATCATCATTAATTTCGATTCCTGGAACTTTCTCACCAAAATAATCCATAGGAACTGCTTCTGTAAATAGAGTTTTTCGTAGTGAGTACCATTCACCAAATTTTTCCAAATTTTTTGCAGGTTCTGGATATAATTCCCCATCCATTTGAGAAGGTAATCCGAAACAAAACTTACCTCCATTACCCATAATTATTGCAGCAATTCGAAATATTTCAAAAGGATCAGATCTAGCTAATGGAACATCCCAGCCATAGGCCACAGGACCACAGAGCTCCCATGGTTTCTCCTTTGATCGGTGCTTATTACCTGCCTTCCAAGCTGTTTTGACGTCATGAGCTTCACCTGATAAAAAATGAATGTATCTTGGGTTCCTTTCAATACTCACATTGTAAGTAAGAATAATACCGGGATAATTCTTTTCTAGAAAATCCATAACTAGAAATGTGGATGTTTCTTGGTCTCCAGAATACCAGTCCATCCACATCCCGTTGGGTTTATAATTATCAATCAATTCTTTTATTTGATTTATTAAATAAACTTCATATTTCTTAGGATTATAAAGGAAATCATGAAACCTTACATCGTCAAAAAATTCGATATTATATTCACCCCTCTCGCTTCGATTTGTTTTTATCATATTCTCAATAGCTTTAGCAATACTCATAGAAAATTTTGTGATTTTCTCTTTATTATCACTATGCATCGAGATATAAGAGGGTGTAATACATCTTAATGGTTGAATATCGTCAAATTGGGGATTATGATCAAAAATACTTGAATAATAGAACATATACGGAATCCCTACCTTTTTGCTCTCTTCCGCATATATTTTACAATAATCTTCTGGAGTTTTCCAGTCTGTGAATCTTGTATCCCAATAGCATATACCATCGTGCCATTTCGCTTCAAAAACATGGTAATCCACACCTACTTTTTTTGAAAACTCAACCCATTTCTTCATTTTACAAAATGGGCCATTAAACCTTAAATCGCCGTTCTCATCTATCATAGAAGCATTAAATTTATCATAGTTTCTATTCCATATCCATCCTGGTCTTGCTTCGATCTGATACATAATACCTAGTCCTGGTCTCTCCCACCATTCCTTTGTATTCTCAGGTGTATTGCTTGGAAGCAAAATTATGACCTTCTTATTTGTTGTCTCTGCAAAAATTATTAATTGATTTTATGATTTGTGATTTCATTTTATATCTTTATAAATATTCTCACTTAGATGTAAATTTAATCAATAGAATGCTAATCAATAAAACAATTAAATAATACTAAATTAAAGATATAAATATGAATAGTTTTGAAAGAATATGGACCGCACTGAATCTGGAAGAGCCTGATAGAATCCCAACCCATACAATAAATATCGATGGAAACGTCGCTGATAAGATTTTAGGAAGACCAAAAAAATCTGCTTTTGATATCTTCGACGATCTCGAGAAACAATATCCGGATGAGTGGATTGACAAAATTAATCCCATCCTCCTCGATATTGAAATTTCTACTTTTGCCAAAGCTGTTAGAGCAGGATATGAATTAGGATTCGATGGAGTTGGAATCCAATATATTCCGTTTATCCTCGAAAGCAGAACAGAGATGACAGATATTTTTGGTAAGAGACATAAAGTAAGAAATATTGATGGAAATCCATATCCAGATTACTATGGAGGATATATTAAAAATCGTGAAGATTGGGAAGCGTATCCAAAACCTGATTTAAAAGATGAATATAAAAAAGCAAAAAAATTTTATAAAGGAGTCTTAAGAAAATGCCGTGATATTAAGGATGAGATTTGTATTATAGCTCAAAATGCATTAACTTCGGTTTTTCCACCTGTGTGGCAAGGAATGGGAATGAATTATTTTGCTCGCGCATTAAAAAATGACCCAAAATTAGTTGAAGAACGATTTCGATTTTGTACTGACTTTGTACTAACCGTTTTTAAAGCGTACTCCGACTGTGGTGCTAAGATTTTTCTTGAAGGTGGAGATATCGCACATAAGGGAGGTCCGATGATTAATCCGAAATATTTCGACAAATATCTATTGCCATGTTACCAAGAAGTATCAAACGCCATACATGATTGGGGTGGTAAATTTATTTTGCATACTGATGGGGATATCACATCTCTTTTAGACTTTATCGTAGAATCGGGCTTTGATGGACTTCAATGCTTAGAACCACCCTTAGTAGATCCCGTTTTAGTTAAAAAGAAAGTTGGAGATAAGCTTTGCTTGTCGGGAAATATTGATACAAGACATATTTTAGTAGATGCTACTAAAGATGAAGTAATACAAGCTGTTAAGAGTGCTATAAAAGCTTTAGGTCTTGGTGGAGGATTTATGTTATCTCCCGCTAATTTTCATCCTGCTATGTCAGTGGAACGATTGAAATGGATGATTGAAGCAACAAAAGCTTATGGCGTTTACCCTTTAAACATTTAAATGATAAATGGGAGATTAAAGTTATTTTTTCATTCTATCAATAATTAAATTTCCCCCGACACCCACATTCTCCGGGAAATTCTCCTTTATTAATACCGTATAAACCTCTCTTGGTAATTTATAAGCCTTTTCGAGAGCATCAGTAATTTCTTTAACTAATATTCTCTTAACTTCAATATCTTCAATTGGAGGACCTTCTAATGTTGACGTTGGCATATTTTTAACCCTTTTTTTCTTATTTATTCTTGATTTAATTTTAAATTATAATAATTTAATGACAATTAAAAGCATTATTCATATCTAATTAAAACTAAAAGATATTTTTCAATATCAGTGTTTTTGAGATAACGTAATACCATTTTTTAAAAAAATTAGACGGAAAATAATAGTTTAGAATTAAAAATTTAGTTTTTAATATTCTTCTTCTCTGGTTTCTGCTTCACTGTTTTCTTCCTCAAGTTCCCCTTGTGTTTCTGGTTTTGATTCTGATTCAGGTTCTGTCTCAGTTTTTGTTTCATGCAAAAGTTCTGGTTTAGGCTCAGGTAACGTCTCATAAATGGTTTTTGACTCTTTTTCTAGCTCAGATTCGGGTTCAGGAGTAGGTTCATATACTGGCTCTGGTTCAGGCTCTGGAATAGATTCATATACTGGCTCTGGTTCAGGCTCTGGAGTAGGTTCATATACTGGCTCTGGT
>JAHLWJ010000501.1 GCA_019057975.1 Promethearchaeota archaeon
ATGCGAAAAAAGGTCAAACTTTCAAACAATTTTTTGACCAAAATTCATAATAAGGAAAACTTATATCTTTCTATTTTTTTCTTTTTGATTATTTAGAGCAAAAACAACTTTCATTCTTAACAATATCTATAATATTAAACCTTAAATCAATTAAATTAACCATCAGAACTTTATTTTCCAGATTCGGGAGACCTAAGGCTGTTTTTATTACTTCTAAAGCTTCTAATGTACCTAAAATACCAGGAGTCACACCAATTACCGGTAAAGGTCCTTCCTCTGGAGGGGCTTCTATAGGTTCTGAAAAAACACATTGATAACAAGCAGTCTTTTTAGGATTTATTGTGATAATTTGTCCGTAAAAATCTTTGATCCCCGAAATAACACATCTTAAATTGTTTTCAATAGCTATTTTGTTAACTAGGAATTTAGTTTTAAAATTGTCACTACAATCGACTATAAAATCATAATCCTTTTCTTCTAGATATTTCTTTATCGATTTTTCATCAATAAAATCTTTATATACATTAATTTGAACATCTGAATTAAGTTTTGATAATACTTCTTTAGCAGAATTCACCTTGTCTTTTCCAATTTGAGATTCATTATAAAGAATTTGTCTTTGCAGATTTGAAAGATCTAAAACATCATTATCTATTATTGTTAATTCTTTAATCCCTGCTGCCGTTAAATACAGTGAAAAGGGCGAACCCAAGCCTCCGCAACCTATCTGTAGGATTTTTAACTTTGAAATCTTTTCTTGTCCTTTTTCTCCAATTTCAGGAGATATAATTTGACGTGAATATCTCTCCTTTTGCCTTTCATTTAAAATAAACTATCACCTATTTAGCATTTTTTTTACATTTTTAATTGTTTCTTCAATTTCTATGAATATTAAACCTAAGTTAGTATTCAAATTTAATAATGAAACCAAAATTAGTTGTTGTTCAGCCCCCATAATAATAAGTTGAAAATCATTAAATTCTACTGTTAGATTATCAACAAATTTGCTTCCTATTGCTGAAGCCGCGGTTTCAATAGCACCAAACATAGTGGCGGCCATAGCGCAAAATTTCCGATCATCGATATCTCTAGGTAATTTTGAAGCAATCAATAAACCATTGCGGTTAACGAGAGCCGTACCTATAATATCGCTTATACCTTCCAGTTTTTCTAATTCTTTATGGAGATTTTGAACTTTTAAGCTATTCATTTCTATTCAAAAGTTAGCTTCATGTTAATTTCAATTAAGATATGAATTATATAAAGATATCTATTTGAAATTTTAAATCATTAATAATTACTATCCAAACTTGAAGAACAAGAATCTTAAAAAGATTGCTTATAACTAAGCCGTAGCTTTTTTCCTATTGCGGTAAAATGATTTCTGGCCATTGAATGCTCGAGTTCTATTCCTCCATCCTGGCTGACGTAATTTCGCAGATTTACCAAAACCGCAACTGGCACAAAATCTTTTTCTTCTGTGATATGAATGATTTCCACAACGACGACATGTTTTATGGCTAGCTGCCTTATTTTTCTTTCCTTTGCTTGGTGTACCTTTTCCCATTTTACTCACTACTTTCGATTTATACTTCTTCGGTTTCTTCTCGATGCATTAAATTCTCTTCTGTATCGTCTGCGAAAACTAAACTTTCACGATCCTGGGCTACAAAGATAACACTAGCGCCCCTGATCATCACTGTGCCTAAATTCTTGCTTCTTTTTCCACCACGGCCAAAATATATTTCTTTAGCGTCTTCAACAATTAAATTCATATAATTATCGAATTTTACAAGCTTCCCAGTTAAAAATGTGTTCCAAATCTTTAATTTGATGTTCACTTCATCTTTGAGGATCGCTTTGCTCAAAGTTCTCGAAATTGTGTGTTGTGTGTGTTGTGTGTGTTGTGACATCGAAATAAAATCTCTTGAAATTTATTCTACGTTATGTTTTTAATTACGTAATCAAATAAATATTTTTTTAAATATATAAGAATTTAAATGAAATATTAATAGATAAGGGATATAAATGAAAAAAATCGCATATTTTGATGCATGTGTTGAAACTCCCGAAGAGATTATCCTTGCTGCCGATATGCTCCCTGTTAGACTTTTTGGAAATCCAACAATTGGAATAGATAAAGCGAATGAACATGTACCACCAACTCATTGCGTTTGGGCAAGAAATATCCTTGAACAAGCTATTAATGGGTTGGATGATAACATTAAAGGAGTCATTACAACACACGGATGTGATTGTACTAATAGAGAGTTTGATATTTGGTTAGAGTGTGTAAATATAGAGTTCCTTTTCTTTCTCAATGCTCCGTTGAAGCGAAATAAGACTGCTATGAACTTCTTTATAAGCGATATTAAAGAACTCATTAGTCAATTGGAGGAAAAATTTAATGTTAATATAACCTCTGAAAAGATTTATGAAGCCATAAAAAAAATGAATATAATTAGGAAATTATTAAGAGAAATATCAAGTTTTCGAGTAGATATGAAATTAAAGGGTTCTGAATTCCATGCTCTAGTTAAAAAAGTTCAACAATCTGATAAAAGTAAAATGATTGAAATTCTTGAATCAAAATTGGCAGAAATTAAAGAAAGAAAACCTTTTCCAAATGCCAACCTTAAAAAAGTATTGTTAACAGGTTCAGTAATAGACGATACCGAATTCATTAAGTTTCTCGAAGAAGTTGGTTTTCAAATCGTAATTGATGATTTATGTATAGGGACTAAATATTTTTGGAACAATGTTGATGAAGACGGAGACCCAATAAAAGCTTTAGCTAAATATCATTTGAATAAACCGATATATTCTACAAAATTTCCTTCATATGAGCGATTTAACATATTAAAGAATTTAGTAGAAAAATTTGAAGTTGATGGGGTAATCAATATTGCACAAAAGTTTTGTGAGCCAGTTTTGTATGATCATCCATATATTAATAAAAGATTTAAAGAATTAGGAATTCCATATCTTTTTGTTGAAATGGAATATAATAGAGAATCGTATAAGCAATTAGCAACGAGGTTTGAAGCATTTACTGAAATAATTTAAAGGAGGGCTATAATAATGTCAAAAGTGAAGAAAACTGGAAAGATGTTAAACGCAACTAATAAATTAAGAAATGAAATGGGAAGACATTTTTTAGCTATTGAGCAAGCCTATCGAGAAGGAAAACCAACTGCTTGGGCCACGGCAGGAACTCCTGTTGAACTTTTATATTCTATGGGTGTTCAACCAATGCTTCCTGAAAATTCCGCTACAATTTCAGCGGCTCTTAAAAAATCGCAAAATTTTATTGAACTTGCTGAAGATCAAGGATACTCATATGATCTATGTTCATATTTCAAGACGAATGTTGGGGCTGTGCTAAGTAATGCTGAAATGAGTGAAGGTGGTACAAGAAAACCAACCTTTATGCTGTCAAGCGACGTTATATGTGATACACATGTTAATTGGTTTCAAGTACAATCTGAAAGAATGGGTGGTGTGCCCCACTTTACAATTGATATACCACATGTGGTCAGTAATACAAATAACAGGCAACGAGAATATTTCAAAAGATATATTAGAGAACAGCTCTGGGAGTTATTGGATTTTATAACTGAAGT
>JAHLWJ010000502.1 GCA_019057975.1 Promethearchaeota archaeon
TGCGAACATATCAACTCAATACAGGAGGAAATACAGACTTTCTTAACATGCTTGACAGAAATCGATTAATCTCCAAAAAACTTTCTAAAACAGAGGCAGTTCAATCACAAACAGCAGATCGTTTAAGTGATGAAAACATCCATATAGGACCAAGTGATTGGGTTCCATGGCAAAAAGACAATAAAATCTGTTTCATCAGAATGGAAGGTAATATTTTTGGAGATATTCCTATCGACCTAGAACTCCGTCTTTCCGTTGAGGATTCACCAAATTCTGCAGGGATTGTAATAGATGCCATAAGATGTTGTAAATTAGCACTTGATCGAAATAAAGGAGGTGTTTTATATTCTCCTTCTGCTTACTTTACAAAACACCCTCCTATACAATATACAGATGATGAGGCTTATTATTTAACGGAAGAGTTTATCAATGGAGCTATGGATACTGCTAGACCCATATCTAAAGAATAAGTTAAATCTAATGAAGAGATCGATAATTAAAAACTCTGTATAAATCTATTATTGATATATAAATATATCAAGATTTATATTATTCAATTTGATTTCCAAAGGAAAAGATATTGCGAAAAATTATGAATTTTATTGAAGATTTAATCCAATCCATAAAGGAAAAAAAAAGCGTTATATCCATGGGATTAGATCCCAGATTGGATAAAGAGGGTGAAATTCCCCGGTATCTTATTGAAGAAATAGATAATCCCGATAGAATAATTCTGGAATTCAACAAAACTCTTATCGAAGAAGTTTTCGATTTGATTCCTATTGTTAAGCCCCAAATCGCTTTTTATGAAAAATATGAGGCTTTAAATGCTTTAAAAGAAACTATAAAATTTGCCCATAAAAATGATTTATTAGTAATTTTAGACGCAAAGCGTAATGATATTGGTTCTACATCAGATGCCTATGCTTATTCAATGTTTGAAAATTATGATGCGGATGCCTGTACTATAAACGCATATTTAGGAATTGATGGAGTTCAACCTTTTCTTAATTATAAAGAAAAAGGTGTATTTGTACTTGTTAAAACTTCGAATCCAAGCAGTTCTGATTTTCAAGATTTATTCAGTACTAAGATAATAGGTATATCTAATGATATTTCTGAATATAAATGTAGTGAGCAAATTCTAAAAAGAAACTATATCTTAATGACTCAATTAGTTCAAGATTGGGCATCTAGTCTGGCTAAGTTTTCAGATTTTACTAATCTGGGGGCCGTTGTTGGTGCAACATACCCTATAGAATTGAAAAAGATTAGAGAAATTATGAAAAATTCGTTTATATTAATTCCTGGTTATGGTGCACAAGGAGCTCAAGCAAAAGACATTAAATACGGATTCTATGAGAATGGATTAGGTGGTATCGTGAACTCGTCACGAGGAATAATTTACGCTTATAATAAGAAAGAAAAATATACTCAACATGATTTTGGTAGGGCAGCAAAAGATGAGATTATAGAAATGAATAAGATAATTAACAGAGAAATCGGTATATAATGGAATATAAGGATTTTAAATAACATTCCCAATATTGCTAAATATTAAAACATTGGCTCCAATAATTGGACCCAAAATTAATAATGTTAATACAAATGAACGTGCTAATCCTGGCTTATGAATAACATTGATAAGATTTACAACCAAAAAAACAGAAAAAATGACACTTATTGCTATTATACCTCCATCAGTTTCATAATAACAATCAGGTAGTCCTGACTTAATACATTCCAGCTCAGATAAAAACATATCAAGAAGCATGGGACTGCTTACCAATAAGGTTACCCCATATAGAATAAGGTAACTTATAACAACCCATTTAAAATTAGTTTTAGATTCAGCTTTCGTTATATATAAACCAATCTTTAGAATAATAATACCGCCAAGTATCATAATAGCAGCGATAATGAAAGGTCCAAATTTCTCTATTTCCGTTAAATTATCTTGAAAAAACATAGATATCAATTATTGAATAAGTGTAATTGTAGCTTTTAACAATTAAATTTATTTTTAAAATGATTTTTAACTCATCATATTATAAAAGATATAAGAAACATTTTTGATTTAAATTTATTTAATTAAAATAGAATATTTACATTTTCAATAAATATATTATATTATAATGGAGGCAATTACAAAAACAGAAAGGTAATATATGCAATGGTAGAGACAAAAAGTGATACTATTCAAAAAAACGATAACATTCCAAGGATTGCTGTGTTTATATGCCAATGAGGTTTAAATATAGCAGAAATAATTGACACAAAAAAATTAGGAGAATTCACAAAAACTCTTCCGAATGTAGTTGAGGCTATAGACTATATAAGTTTGTGAACTGAGCCTGGAGCAGAGTTTATAAAGGAAAAAATGATTGAAACTGATGCAAATAGACTAGTGGTTGTTTCATGTACTCCAAAAACCCACGAACCAGTCTTTAAAAGCGTATTGGAATCAATGAATATAGATCCATCTTATTTGGAATTTGCTAACATACGTGAGCATTCTAGCTTTGTGCATAGGCAAGATAAAATAGGTGCCCAGAAAGTTGCTGAAGACGCTACTCGATCTGCTGTCGCAAGAGCTGCAGTCTTAGAGAAGATCTTAATTAAAGAAGTTGATATAACAAAAAAAGCTCTTATAATTGGTGGAGGAGTTGCGGGATTATCTGCGGGAATCGATTTAGCTGAAGAAGGATTTGAGATATATTTAGTAGAGACAAAACCTACAATAGGTGGCAAAATGGCAAAATTGGATCGCACCTTTCCTACAGATGATTGCAGTATATGAATATTAGGTCCTGTTATGCTTCAATCTGCAAGGACTCCAGGACTGAATCTATATACATATAGTGAAGTAGAGGATGTACAAGGATTTGTCGGGAATTTTACTGTAAAAGTTCGTAAGAGAGCACGATATGTGAATAATGACTGTAATGGTTGTGGAGCATGTTGGGAGGTATGTCCTGCTTATGGATACAATGAATTTAATGAAGGATTAGATTCAAGAAAAGCTATATATTCGTCATTTGCGCAAGCAGTTCCTTCACTAGCTCAAATTGATATGGATAGATGTATAAAATGTGAGCTTTGTAAGGCTGCGTGTGAACTAGATGCAATCGATTTTGATCAAAAAGATGAAATAATAGAAATAAACGTAGGATCGATTGCTGTTGCTACCGGTTGGGATGAATTTGAGCCACCAACGGGATATTTAGGTTATAATAAATATCCAAATGTAATTACACAATTAAAACTTGAGAGAATACTTGCACCAAATGGTCCCACTCTTGGTCACCTTGTACGACCATCGGATGGGAAAGAACCAAAAAGAATTCTATTTATTCAATGCGTAGGATCTAGAGATTTAAATATGAATACCTACTGTAGCTCTGGTGTTTGTTGTATGATTTCAATAAAGAATAGTAAATTGATTAAACAACATTCCCCTGATGCTGATATTACTGTAGCTTATATGGATATGAGAGCAGCAGGCAAAGATTACGAAGAATATTTTACACTTTCACGAAAAGAAGGTATAAAATACATTAGAACGAATGTTAGCAGGATAAAAGAAGATCCAAAAACCCATAATCTTAAAATTGT
>JAHLWJ010000503.1 GCA_019057975.1 Promethearchaeota archaeon
AATTTGTGACAGTATACAAAAATGCAATAACACTATGCTTATCCTGTATGGGATTAGAATAGTAATAATTCAACTTATTTAGTTTTAGATAACACTACCTCTTTTGTTAGCTTGAGATGAGCTATTAATTTAGATTATTTTTAAAATATTTTAAAAATAAAGACACTAAAATAGGAGCAGATCCTATTTTTTATTTTTAATTTAGTTATGAAATATCTTGCAAAATTTTTATTAAAGATAAAGCGCTATTTTTCTCAGTCAGTGACTTCAGTAATATGGAATTCATTGTTTTTTCCATGGCTGAAGGTTCTTCCTTGCCCGGGACTTAATTGCTATGCTTGCCCACTTGCTGTTTTTGCCTGTCCCATAGGTACATTACAGCATTTTGTCATAATTAGAGAAATTCCATTTTACACAATAGGTATACTTGGACTAATTGGCTCATTTATAGGAAGAATGAGCTGTGGGTGGTTATGTCCTTCTGGATTTATTCAAGAAATTTTATATAAAATAAAAATTCCTAAATTACACATTTCTAATAAATTGGGATGGTTACGTTATGCTATTTTGATAATTCTTGTTGTAATTATTCCATTTATAACCCTTGAACCCTGGTTCTCAAAGCTTTGTCCTATTGGGACCATACAAGCGGGGATACCCTGGATAATTATAAGAGCTGATCTTCGTGAATTAGTTAGTTGGCTTTTTGGATTAAAGATATTAATTTTACTTTTTTTTATAATTTGGGCAATTATAACAACAAGACCCTTCTGTCGTTTTATCTGTCCTTTAGGTGCTATTTATTCTATATTTAACCGAATTAGTGCATTTCAGTTCAAAATAGATAAGGAATTATGTAGTAATTGTGGTATTTGTAATAAAGTTTGTCCAATGGAAATAGATGTTTTAGGGGGTTCACAACAAAGCCAATGCATTAGATGTATGGAATGTATAAAAGCGTGCCCGAAGAATGCAATCAAAATTTAGAAATAAAAGATGTTTATCTTAATATTAATTACATAAAAAGAATTTCAAAATGACTTATTTTAGTAATAACTATGAAATTTTAAATTATGAAAAAAGATTAATATAAATAATAATAAAAGTAAATATTATCATTAATTATAAAATTTTTCCAAAAATAATGAAGATTTAGAAATGAGTAACTATTAATAAATTTGAAGCAAAAAATCTTAAAAGTGCAGAAAATAGAAGAAAAAGTATTAAAAAGATTAAATAATATTATTATTTACATATTTATTAATATCTTAACGTGAGAGAATGTGAGAATATGGAAAAGATGATTGCTTATTGTGGACTTATATGCACAGAATGTCCAGGATATATAGCGACACAAAAAGACAGTGATGAGGAGAGAAAAAAAGTTGCTAAGTTATGGTCAAAAATGTATAACACAGAGGTTAAGCCAGAAGATGTAAATTGTGACGGTTGTCTATCTGAAACTGGTAGGTTAATAGATTATTGCAATATTTGTGGGATAAGAAAATGTGCAATTAAAAAGGGTGTCAAAAATTGTGCTTATTGTAAAGAATATATATGTGAAAAAATCAGTAAATGGTTCAAAGATGTACCAGAAGCGAAATCAACTCTTGAAGAGATAAGGAAATCTCCTTAACAAATGGATTTGATAAAGATTAAAAAAATAGAATTAAGAGGTGAAGATGAAAAAAAGAAAAATGCCAGTAGTAGGTAAATGCTTTGATCATTTGGGAGGACAGTTAGCACCAATCCTATTCAATCGTCTGCTTGAAATGGGATGGATAAAACCAAAAGAAGGAAGAAAAACTATATTTGAGGTTACAGAGAAAGGTAAAATAAAATTCAAAGAAGTTTTTGGAATTATTACATCAGAATTAATCAAATAAAACAAGAAATAGAATAGATGGTTCAATAAAAAGCCTGAACATAAATACAAAAAAAGGATATATAAAAGAAGTGGCTATTAGAGAAATTGAAGCGAAATCTATATTAAGGAAACATAAAAAAATTGATTCGTGGTTTATCTCCCATTACGGAATGAATCTTTATAGAGGATGTGCTCATAATTGTGTCTATTGCGATGGACGTTCAGAAGGGTATTATGTTGATGGTGAGTTTGGGAAAGATGTCACTGTAAAAGTGAATGCCATCGAGTTGTTAAAAAGAGAATTAGACCCAAAAAGAAAGCGTAAACCCTTCAAGCGAAGTTTTATGATGGTAGGTGGTGGGGTTGGTGATAGTTATCAACCAATTGAAAAGAAGTATCAATTAACTCGAAAAGCCCTTCATTTAGTGTATGAATACAATTTTCCAGTGCACATACTTACTAAATCAACACTGATTAAAAGGGATATTGATATTATTAAAAAAATCAACAGACAAAGTAGAGTTATAGTGAGTTTCAGTTTTTCATCAGTAGATGATAAGATAAGCGCAATCTTTGAGCCTGGTGTCCCATCCCCAAGTAAGAGATTAGAAACATTAGCTTTTTTAAAGGATGAAGGAATAGCATGTGGTATGTTTCTACTTCCCGTTATCCCCTTTATAACTGATACATTAGAATTGATGGAAAAATCTATAAATAGAGCAAAGGATATAGATCTGGACTTTATTATCTTTGGAGGGATGACTCTAAAAGAAGGTAAGCAGAAAGATTACTTTTTCAATGTGCTAAAAAAGTATAATCCAAAACTAATAAAGAAATATCAAGATATATATAAAGAAAACAAGTGGGGAGAAGCAACAGATGAATATTATGGTTTAATAAATTCAAGATTCAGTAAAATTGCTAAAAAATATAAGATACAAAAGCGTATTCCACTTTCTCTTTATAAAGATATATTAAGTGAAAATGATTTAGTGATTGTTATTTTAGAGCATATTGATTATTTTTTAAAACTTGAGGGAAAGAAATCACCTTATGGTTATGCTGCTTATTCAATCTCAAAATTAAATGAGCCTTTATCCAGCATAAAAGAAGAGTTGCTGAATATAAGAGGAGTTGGCAAAACCACAGAAAGCATTATACTGGAAATACTTAAAACAGGAAGCTCATCTTATTATGAAAAATTGATTATGTAATGAGTTGTTTTGATGTTATTACAAAAAAAATATAAGCTTAAAACTAATGTCTTTCACACAATTCTTGAATCAAATTAGTCTATCAACAAACTACTTTTATTAATGTGATGATAATATTATAAATATTTTAAAAATTTGTCCTTTTAAATTCCTCTTTGGGAAATCTCTGGTTAGACGATATGCGCATTCCGGGGAAAAAAAAGCAAAAATAAAGGGGAGATAGAAACAAATAATAAACTTTACAAATTTACATCAATAGTTATACTATAATTGTAAAATATGCATAAATAGTAAGGAAAAACATGATTATTCAAAGAGATCTTCTCTCAACAATTAAACCATTTCTGAATAGAAAAGAGTTTATCTCAATAACTGGTCCAAGACAATCGGGCAAGACTACATTTTTAGGGATACTTAATACCTATTTAACTGAAGACTTTAAAAATAATTTAAGGCAACCTACAAAATAAAGGAATAAGGATATGAGTGAAACAAAAAAAATAAATGAAGTTATAAAAGAACTGAAGTCT
>JAHLWJ010000504.1 GCA_019057975.1 Promethearchaeota archaeon
ATAGAGGTAAATTAAAAGGGGAAAAGATTGCTTTTGTTGGCCTTCCATGCCATCTTCTTGCCTTAGCCAAAATGATGGAGAAAGATAAGGACTTAGAGAAGTCTATCACATTAAAATTAGGATTGTTTTGTGGAAAGCTTAGTGATTATTATGGATTAAATTTTATATTAAAAAAATTTAACGTTCAGGTTGAAAATATTAGAAAAATAAATGTTAGAACAAATGGATGGCCAGGTGAAATGGAAGTAATATATAAAGATCAAACGAAAAAAGCAATCAAAAATGAGGATTATTATTCTTATTTGGGATCATATTTATTTTCAACAATGAGATGTGCGCAATGCCCAGACTTATATTCAAATCTTTCTGATATTTCTTTTGGAGATGCTTGGTTAAAAAGATTCAATGCAGATAAATTGGGGACCTCATTAATTATAACAAGAACGGATAAAGGCGAGGAACTTACAAAAAAAGCTTTTGGTGATAAAGAAATAATAATAAATAAAATAAGTTCAAATGATGCAGTAGCTTCGCAAATTAAAAATAATTACGTAAAAAGAAAAAATTTAAAACTAAGATTGAGCATACTAAGGGTTTTTTGTAAAAAAACTCTTAGTATAAAGGATAAAGGAATAGATAGTCTGAAACCGAATAAATTAAGCATATTTGATTCTTTAAGGATAATAATAAACTGCTATATATCTAAGAACAAGTTTTTTATTAAGATTTTCAATAAAGCCCCAATTAAATTAATTAAGTTATATTTAAAGCTATCATATTTTTTGGCTAAACTTGGAGATAAAGGGATAAATATTGAGAATTAAGGGTAAAGATATTTTGGAATCAAGAATATCAGTTGTAATTATAGGGCTGAATGTTGAAAAAACGATTGAAAAATGTATTGAGTCTATTTATGATGCGTTAATAGATTTTAATAAATTTGAGATATTGTATATAGATTCAAATTCTAAGGATAATTCTGTGGAAATTGCGCAAAAATATAATAAAGTAAAAATATTTGTAAATGAAAATAAGCCGATAACTGCAGCTGCCTCAAGAAGATTAGGGATAATTTTATCGAAAGGTGATTATATATTATTAGTAGATGCTGATATGGAACTTAACAAAAGCTGGTTTAATATTGCCCTAGAAGAATTAATAAATGATGATAAATTGGTTGCTGTAGGTGGTCTTCTTAATGAAGTTTATTATAATTCTAAAGGAAAAGTCATAGGATATAAAAATAATGTGTGGGGGTTAAAAAAGGAACTTTTAAATAAAGGTACGGGTGGTTTAGGATTAATCAAAAAAAGTATTATAAATAAAGTTGGAAATTTTAATCCATATCTATACTCGCATGAAGAAGCGGAATTTATTGGCAGGATTGTGGATAAAAAATATAAAACAAAAATATTATTTATAAATTCCTGTACTCATCATACTCAAAAGAGGGGAACACTACATAATTTTAAAAAAACGATAGTCAGTAAAAGAATTTTAGGAGTAGGACAAACTTTAAGGGCTAGCTTAAAGAATAGAAAATTATTTTTTTGGCATTTTAAAAGAAATTTTAGATACTTTGCCTTTTTATTTTATATATTAATATTTTTATATTTATTTATAATGATGTTTTTCAATAATATTTTTATTTATTCATTTATTGGGCTAATTTTACTTAATTTACTTTGCTTTTTAATAAAAAACAAGAATATTGTTAGGGCTATTAAAAATATTGTTTCATATTTAATATACTCAATGGGGATAGCAATTGGTTTTTTTGCTTATAACTATAATGAAGACGAGTTAGTTCTTCAAAAGAATAATTTAGTTAGAGTAAATTAGAGGGAATAGATCATGAATTTTTTAATAACTGGTGATGGAGGGCTGTCAAATAATGGTGTTATGGCAATGGTGATGTCTTTTATAGAAGAAAGTAAAACATATTTTAAAGGCAGTAAATACTCAATTTTATCGGGTTTTTATGATAAAGATAGAGATTTGTTTAATGAAGACAATATTCATGTAATAGATATGGTATGGAATTCTTCAAGTATAAAAGATAGTAAAATGAGAAAAATAAGAATGCTATTTAGAATAATTAAATATACTTTTTTATTTATATTAATCAGAATAAGTAAAAATAAAATCATCAAGAAAAATGATAAATTAATAGAAAGTTATATGAATGCAGATGTTATTATTGATTTAAGTGGTGATAGCCTGACTGATAGTTATGGGGATGTTAGCTGTTTACTTCAATTTTATAGTATCTTTTTAGGTGTGTTATTAAGTAAGAAAATATTTTTATGTGCGCAGACAATAGGACCTTTTAGTAAACTATCAAAACTATTTTCAAAATTTATATTTAAGAGAGTTAGGTTGGTTACTACACGAGATGCAGTTTCTGAGAAATATATGATAGATAACAAATTGATAGATGATAATAAAATTAAACTGACAAAAGATGTAGCATTTTTATTGAAACCTAAGGAACTCCGTGAAATTTGTTCTAAGGAAATAAATTTTTTTTTAGGTAGGGAACTATTTGGTATTAATTTGAGTAATTTAGTGATAAAAAATTCTTTTATGGGAGAGAAAAATAAAGAAAGGGAAGATTCTTTTTATATTGCACTGTCAGATGTTATCAACAAAGTAATGGAGGAATTTGATTTATATTTGGTTTTAATCCCCCATGTTATTTCAGAAGAAGATTCTGATCTGGTTCCACTTGGTAAAGTTTATGATTATCTTAAATATAAAAAAAGAACTGCTGTGGTAAAAGATAAGTATATAGCAAGTGAATTAAAATATATAATCGGACGTTTCAATTATTTTTTAGGATGCAGGATGCATTCAACAATTGCTGCTGTTTCAATGGGGGTTCCAACAATAGCTTTATCCTATAGTTCCAAATATAGAGGAGTTTTGAGTGAGATAATAGGAGAGAGTAATATTATAGACCCAAGATATACTAACCCTATGGAGTTTAAAAAATTATTAAGTGGCAGGGTGTTTAGCATGATAGAGAATGGAAAGAGTATCAAGAAAAGTATTGAAGATAAAATAGACAAGATTCAGGAAGAATCTCGTAAGAATTTTGTTTATTTAAAGGAGATTATAAATAATTGAAGAAAAAAGTTTTATTTATAACTAACATACTCCCACCTTATAGAGTAGACTTGTTTAACTTACTCTCAAGAAATAGCAATTACGAATTTTTATTTCTGTTTGAGTCTAAAAGTGAGCCGAATCGCAAATGGAAAGTCAGTGATAGAGAAGTAGATTTTAAGTATAAAATATTACCTTCCGTAAATATCTCTAAAATTAACTTTAAGAAAGGTTTAGACTATACTACTAAGTCTTATATTCATATAAATTATTCTATTGTTTTTGAGATCTTAAAATTTCGCCCTAATATTTTGATAACAAGTGCGTTTGGTTTAAATTCAATTATATCTATTTTGATTAAAAAGTTACTACACATACCAAATATTGTATGGTCTGAGGAAACAAAGCACACAGCTATTATGTGGGGTAAGAACAGAAATAGGGTAAGAAGATATATTGCAAAAAATACAGATGCATTTATTGTATCAGGAAAATTAGCGAGG
>JAHLWJ010000505.1 GCA_019057975.1 Promethearchaeota archaeon
TAATTGAACCCCCGGCACCATAACTTTCATCATCAGGATGAGGAGCAAAAACTATTATTTTAAAAATTTTTCACCAATTTAGTAGAAGTAGTCTTCTTGTATTTGATTAGTATATCTAAATAATTCCTTATTACATAAAAATAGATGATTATCTTTTTAATTAATTAAATTATACTTTTTTTGTTCAATACTAAGTTTTTTATCATAATTGTGATCGATTCAAGTAATTTGTTATAATAATAAATGTTTAAATATAAGTTACGTTATCAAATAATTATAACTTTTTCATGGTATTATAAAGAATATTATAATTTACCGAAATGAAAAAAAAGTTACTACAAAAAATGATAATTTTTTACAAAAAAGATTAGGTGTAAGAATATGAATATTGGAAGAAGAATGGTGTTAGGATTTTCTGTTCTGATAATATTGTGTATTATTATTGGAATTGTTGGAATCTTTCAAATAAATGCTGTCAATGCTAATATTAAGACAATTACAAATAAATATTTAGTATCAGTTGAAGACTCACGAGAAATCAAATATCACGGGAATCAAATGTCGCATCTAATGCATGAATTTGAATTAGGAGAAACAAATGGAACAGAGATAGAATTTGATTTAGAAGTAGAAGAATTAGACGAACATTTAACCGAACTTGAATCGATATTACCTGAATATAGTTTAGATTTAGAGGAAATACGGAGACATTTTAATTATATGGTAAATGATTGTAAATCTGAAGAGACTGGTATGTTTGATCTTTTTGAAGAAGCATTTGAAGATTTACATTGGGTTCATGAAAGTGTAGAAATCTGGGAAAATAGTCTTTTCTATATAAGAAATAATGCAATTGATAATTTAACTATTGAGACAGTCAACTTGATGCTATATTACAGAGATGTTGAAGAACATGCAATGCATGAATATGTTTTAAATAGGGATGGTAGTGCGGGGACTGATACTATAACAGAAGCAGAAGCGGAATTTAGTGATTTAATTCCTACCTTAAAAAATGATGCTAATGCTTCATTAACGGCAGAAATCGATACATTACTATATTGGCATGAAAGGATAGATGGTGAAAGTGCTGTTGATCGAATCTTAGAGCTTATAATACATTATAATTTGGCATGGGAAGAAAGTGAGGATCTTGAGGAAAACTATGAGGAAATGTCTGAACATCTCGAAGAACTTGTTGTTCAAATTGATGCTAGCGTTGATCAATCTGTAAATAACGCAAATTTGGCTGTTTTTACAGCATTGACAGTCAACATTATCACTTTGTGCATAGCTATCGGATTAGGAATAGCCATAGCAACTCCCACAGTTAGAGGGATTGTAAAGGTTACCCGAAATATGGAAAGTGTGTTAAAAACGGGCACAGAAGTAAGTGTAAATGTTTCAAACATGGCAACTGAATTAGCGGCAAGCTCTAGCGAAGTAAATGCAGCATCTGAAGAAATTGCTTCAACTACACAAGAAGTATCTATGAATACACAAGGTCAAGTAAACTCTTTAGTAGAAATCAGCAAAATGTCAAATAACATCAATGAACTTGCTCATGGGATGAAAAAATCTACAGAGGATATCAAGAGGGTTATGGAATTAATAACAAGCATTTCAGATCAAACAAATTTATTAGCACTCAACGCAAGTATAGAAGCGGGGAGGGCAGGAGAACACGGTCGAGGGTTTGCCGTAGTAGCGGATGAAGTTCGAAAGCTTGCTGAAGAATCTAAAAGTGCTGTAGACGAAACTGCCAAAGAAGTGAAAAATATAACTAATCGTATTGGTGAGACAGTTGAATTAATAGGGGGTATAACACAAGATATTGAAAGCGCGACTGCTGCAGGTGAAGAAAATTCTCGAGCATTAGAAGGTATTAGCGCCTCTTCGGAGCAACAAACCGCTTCAATGGAAGAAATAACCTCGACAGCAAATAAATTAGGTGTATTAGCAGAAGACTTGAAAAGTGAACTAGCGAAATCTGAAACAGGAAATGGGAAAGTCAAAAAATCAAAAGAAAAAATTCTGAAGGTACGTACCCCTTTTAAAAAACCCAAACAAACAGAAACCTATGAGGAATAAATAGGTTCTTATAAAATATCATTTTTTTTTTATTTATAATATTAATGTAATGATTATGGAAAAAAATTTAATTTACGCTCATATAAAAAAATGCAAATCTAGGAAATCCCTTCCAAAAATGGGGGTTTATCTATTAAGATAAACCTCTATTTTTTTTATACAATATCAAATAATAACTTTTCATTATTAATTTAAAATAAATTTAAATAACGGTTTAAGAATTCTGTTAATTAAAGTTTCTCAAATTTATTATAATTTTTAGATTTCCATTCTAATATTTTATAATAATAAATATAAAAGATAATAGACTAAGAAATTTGAGCATGTAATGGAGTAATATATAGAATGGCAAAGAAAAATAAAACAGAAGAGAAAGAAAGAATAACGATTTTAGTTTCTGAAGAAACGAAGAATAGATGGCAGGATTTTAGTAAAAATAAGAAATATTCTACCTTATCAAAATTAATTAGAAAATCAGTGGAATTTTTTATTGATTTTAGTTCAAAACCTAATCCTATTGCGACGCTTTCAAATTTATCACATGATTTAAAAGAACCATTAACAGTTATTAAAGGTTTCTCACATTTATTAATTGAGAATTATAGAGATAAATTGGATTGGGGAACTCTATCAAAAATTAAGGATGTATATGATCAAAGTCTGATCCTTGAAGGGATAATAACAAATGCATTAGATAATTACCAGCATGTAAAACTGGAATATGATATTTTACTTGTTGATGATGATATCTCAACTAATAAAGTATTAATTGATTATTTTCAGTTGAAAGGTTATTCTTGCAAAGATGTAATATCAGGATCAGAAACATTTAAAGAATTATCAATCTACAAACCAAAAATCATCCTTTTAGATATTCTTTTACCCGATATCAATGGTTATGAAATCTGTAAAAAAATTAAATCGGAAGAACTCTACAAAGGAATCCCGATTTTTTATATAACTGCCATTCCTGAAAATGAAGTTAAGTTAAAAATGAAAGAAACCATGGCAGATGGTTATTTCTTGAAACCATTTAATTTGCCTGAATTTGAAAATTTATTCACTTATTTATAATCTATGTTTTAAATAATCGTAAAATGAAAGTGGAACCAAAGTTCCTTCCTTGCGATTCCACAAATATTTTTCCTCCATGTAATTCAACGATTTCTTTAGATAAATAGAGTCCAATACCGGTACCTTCAATATCTACATTTAAATTTTTACCATATCTTTCAATTTTGCCAAATGGTGTGAATAGCTTCCCAATTTCTTTTTTAGTTAACCCAATACCGGTATCTTTAATCTTTAAATCAATATGATTATTATTATCGTTTGCAGTGATATGAATTTTACCCTCAGGTGGAGAGTTTTTTATAGCATTTGATAATAAGTTTATAATTACTTGTTCTATTCTAATAGGGTCAATCTCCAGCATCAATATTTCGGGTAAGTCTGATTTTAATGTTAAATTACGTTTTATAGCTAAAAAGATGATATCATCAATACATTTTTGAATGAT
>JAHLWJ010000506.1 GCA_019057975.1 Promethearchaeota archaeon
AATGGTAGCGACAAATTCATCTCATTAATCTCCTTATTATTTGAAGTTTTTCCATGATTTAAGTCGTCATAAATATATTTATGTTTAAAGTTTAAAATTTCTAAGAAGGTAAATTAAAAATAAAAATAACTACGATAAATAACTATAAATTTAAAAAATAATAGATTGATATTACTTTAAAAAAAATTTTTTGTTGATCTAAATGAAAAAAATTGGGGAAGGACGCTCTTGTTCGTCCAATTCAGAAGCACTAGGGGAATTTGTGTATATCCAATCTGTTGAAGACGTAATAAATATATTTGATGAGGCCGACGGGAAAATATGTATAGTTGATGATGCTGGCACTACTACTCTTGGTCCAATTTTATCTGATTTAGCAGGAGTATTATGTCCATTCGGTTCTGCGGGCTCTCATCTTGCCATAGTTTCAAGAGAATTCGAAATACCTTGTGTAATGAGTGTAGAATTATTAGTAGACGATTGGTCATCACTGAACGGGAAAAAAGGAAAAATTGTTACGGAAAGTGAAGACAAGGGTATTATTTACTTACTTGAGTAATTATCGAAATTATTTTCAATTTAAATTACAAATTATAAAATTATAAGGAGTTGTTTATATGTTAGGTGATATTAGCGACGAAGAAGTTAATGAACTAATCGTGATGTTTTCTAATAGCGTTGTAGAAAATATTCTAACGCGAGGAGTAGTGGAAAGTAAAATATTTCCTGTAAACCATTACCTTGGCGTTGCTTGTTATATTTTATACGACCAATCTTATCAATATAATATTTTAAAAGAAGTTGCAAGTAAGATATCGCCTGAGGACATCGCTAAAAGATCGAAATCCTTGGGCTCACGATCAAACCATTTGGGTTTTTATTCTCTATTGATGTTGTATTTGCATGGTCGGGCTGAAATTATTCATGATAACCTCAGCAAAAAAAAGGCTGGCGAAGCTAACATCGTTGTTGAGTCTGAAACGAAGAAAAAAGAAACTAAATTCATTATGGACTTTTGGAAAAGATTAAGCCCCAATTATCTCAATGAAGGGGAGCTAACATTAGAAACTAAAAAAATAACGTGCCTTTCCGATGATTACATTGAAAACCTAAAAGGCAATATGATATCTATAGATAATAATAAAGATATAATCAAGCAATTGAAGCAAACCATCGCCCATCTAACCATCTATAGTTTTCTTTCCCAAGCCGAGTGTCGAATGAGCATTTCTGAGCAAGGACCATATTATTTTGAAGACAACACTGAACCTTTAGTATTTAAAGAATTCTTAGATCTACATAATGGTGACGATATGTTTGGAATAAATATGTCTGGAAATATGCCATATAAAATCACCAAGATTGCGCCAGTTCCAAATGTGATATTCGGGATGACGCTAAAAGATATGAACAAAATCGAATTTAATGATTTTGGCACTTTATTTGCCGATCCCACTGATCTTTCTTCAAACATAACATCCATAGGAATTTGGACGAAAGAATTAACGCATCCAAAAGATCTTAGATATCCTAATAATTTAGGTGAATTAAAACCCCTTACGCTTAACATCTTAACCGAACTATCGGAATTCGCAAAAAGTGCCACGAAAGAATTATATATTGATATATCGAAATGGAGCTTTACTAAAAAATTGATGTTCGGGAGCAACCTTTACGTTAATAGAGTCGCAAGTACGTGCGCCCAATTCGCTGGAATAGAAGATAATTTTAACTGGACTTGGGCTTTTGACTATGCCTCGGGTAAACCATTTAAAACCGACTTAGTGGACAAAGAAAAAATAGATTTCTACATTGATGTATTAGGGACAAAAGTTAAGACTACCCAAGACGAAAAAGAAGGAACGAAATTAGAAATCGCATCTTTAGAAAAATACAAAGGTATACATCCATTTATGACGCGAGCGTTGAGGGGTAAAAGACTCCGAAAATTAGACCCGTTTTATTATTTTTTACAAGAGGAATAGTTAATGTCATCACTAAATAAGAAAAAGGGAAAAATAGTCACGGAAAGTGAAGCCAAGGGTATTATTTATTTACTTGAGTAATTATCGAAATTATTTTAAATTTAAATTAAAAATTAGAAAATTATAAGGAGTTGTTTATATGTTAGGTGATATTAGCGACGAAGAAGTTAATGAACTAATCGTGATGTTTTCTAATAGCGTTGTAGAAAATATTCTAACGCGAGGAGTAGTGGAAAGTAAAATATTTCCTGTAAACCATTACCTTGGCGTTGCTTGTTATATTTTATACGACCAATCTTATCAATATAATATTTTAAAAGAAGTTGCAAGTAAGATATCGCCCGAGGAACTTGCTAGAAGATCGAAATCCTTGGGCCCAGGATTAAACCAATTAGCCTTTTATTCTACATGTATGTTGTATTTGCATGGTCGAGCTCAAGTTATTCATGATAACCTCAGTAAAAAAAAAGCTGGTGAAACTAATATCGTTGTTGAGCCTGAAACGAAGAAAAAAGAAACTAAATTCATTCTTGACTTTTGGAAAAGATTGAGCCCCAATTATCTCAATGACGAGACATTAATATTGAAAAATAAAAGAATCACATGCCTTTCCGATGATTATATTGAAAAATTAAAAGGCAATATGATCCCTATAAATAATAATAAAGATATAACCAAACGTTTAAAGCAAACCATCGCCCATTTAACCATCTATAGTTTCCTTTCCCGAGCTGAGTGTAGAATGAGCATCTCTGAGCATGGACCATATTATTTTGAAAACAACACTGAACCTTTAATATTCAAAGAATTCCTAGAACTTCATACTGGTGAGGAAATGTTTGAATTAGATATGACTGGAAATATGCCATATAAAATCACCAAGATTGCTCCAGTTCAAAATGTGATATTCGGGATGACGCTTAAAGATATGAACAAAATCGAGTTTAATGATTGGTGCACCTTGTTTGCCGATCCAACCGATTTTTCTTCAAACATAACTTCAATAGGGATTTGGACAAGAGAATTATCGCACCCCAAAGATCTTAGATATCCTGATTATTTAGGTGAATTAAAACCTCTCTCGCTTAATATCTTAGAGGAACTATCGGAATTTGCAAAAAGTGCAACAAAAGAATTATATATTGATATATCGAAATGGAACTTTACTAAAAGGTTGCTTTTTGGGAGTCACATTTATGTTAATAGCCTCTTAAGTGTGTGTGCCCAATACGCAAGTATAGAAGATAACTTTAACTGGACTTGGCCTTTTGACTATGCCGAGGGTAAACCGCTTAAAACCGACTTAATAAACAAAGAAAAAATAAAGTTCTATATTGATAAATTAGGGAAAAAAGTAAAGACTACCAAAGACGAAAAAGAAGCAGAGAAAGTGCAAATCGCAGCTTTAGAAAAATACGAAGGTGTACATCCATTTATGACGCGAATCTTTAGGAGTAGAAGAGCCCAAAAATTAGACCCCTTTTATTATAAATTACAAGATTAATTGTCAATTGTAGATTCAATAATAATGAAAAGTAAAAAAAAATAGTTCAAACTTCAGTTCTTAGCGTTAATCCCGCGTTGTGGATAAATACTCCGAAATGCCATCGCCTTCTTTACC
>JAHLWJ010000507.1 GCA_019057975.1 Promethearchaeota archaeon
TTTAATTAAATAATAATAATAAATAATACTTAAGAAATAATTATATTTATTCTAATTTAAAAAACTTATTTATTGAAATTCGAGGTATTGAAATTTGATACAAGGAATTTTGACATTTCAGTTCAAAATTAATCAAAAAGAGACAGGAGAAATAGAACCTGAATTTGAACCAATTCAATTAGTATTTCGAGAAGAGGAGTTTGATGAGGATAATTTTTCGGAATTACTTGCTGAAAATGATATATTTGGGATATTCTATCAACATACTATTGGCCTTTTTGGAGTAAAATACAGTTATAGCAATTTTTATACTGGAAGATTAAAAGAAACCCCTTATCAAGTGATTTCTTACTTTAAGCAAGTGGCTGATGGGACTCAATATTTAGCGATGTCGATATTCGAGTTGGATGATGAGATTGAGATTTTTGAAGATTTAATTTATGAGATGGGTAATCGCTTAGATACTATATTTGATAAATTAACAAGAGCGAAAAGCTCGAAACAGCTTTCTTTAATAGAGAATATTAATATTAGGCTGAAAAATGAAATAAAATTCACAATTTTTCAAGTCGATAGATTATCTAATTTGGATAAACTTCAAAAAGTAGCTTTAATCTACAATAGCGCTGAACGGTTGAAAATCTTAGAAATTTTAAGAGAACATCCAATTTCAAAAAAAGAATTAAAGAAGATTTTAGAGAAAATGTCTGCTACTGTTAATGTAGATATCCTTCTTCAACCTTTTCTGGAATTAAATATAATAAGACGAGATTGGGTTAAAGGAGAAAAGGATAAGAATACAGGTCAAATTAAACATCAAGGTGAGTATCTATTTTTAGTTAAAGATATTCTCATTGCTCGAATCCCTAATGAAAACTTATTAAATCATTTCAAAGAAACCAAAAATGAATTGTATCCCTTATATAGGCAAAGAGTAATAGAATATTTTTCAAACTATGATCCTTACACACAATCTACAGAAGAAACAAAAAAATTAGCCTCTATCCTTTTAAGTCCAGATGCGTATGATTTCTTTATATTGATGAGGCACAATCATTACCCAATGGACAAAATCCCAAAAATATTTTCAGAGTTCGCAGTTACTGAAATACTATTAGAAGATCTGAAGAATTTGAACATTATTACTGAGATTACTGATGAAAACGATCGAAATTGGATTTGTTTGCTAACTGAGATAAAGCCCCTAATAATTTTCCCAGAATACTTACTCCCTAAAATAAGAGCAGCTTATAAGAGTGAGGAAGGTGATGGCTATATTTCTTTTGAGATTGCTAAAAAGGCTCTTAGTTTAATGGAAATAACATATCCTGAAAAAGTGGAATTTTAGTTTTAAAAATAGTGAGATGATATCATAAAATGTATTTATTCAAAGATGAAGATATAATTGAAGTACCAATTACATGTAAATTTTGCTTAAAAGAAATTAAGTTTCCAATATCATCAAAAGAATATCAAGATGTTAGAAAATTTCCGATAAAAAAAGAAAGCATTCATGGAGATCCTGAACATAAACTGACTGTTTTTATTAATATGAGTTTAGAGATCGAAAATTTTGAAATACAAGACCTAACGGAAAAAGAAGAAGAAGAAGTAGTTTATTCAGAAGAATTGATGAAACAAGTTCTGGGTGATATTGAATTATCAGATGAAGAGATTGAATTATATTTTCGAAGTACAGGGCGAGAAATGGTATCTCTTGGCGAGATTTCAATTTTAATTGGCAAAACTAAAGAGGACTGCAAAAAGATTGTCGATAAATTTATCGAAAAAGGATTATTTAAAGAAATTGTTGGTGCTACACCTCATTATGCGGCATTACCACCATATGCTGCTTTAGTTTCTCAATTAAAAAACTTTTACACTTATATCTCTGATATTAAATCAAAAATACCTATTCAGTTAGAGAAATCGTTTGCTCAACTCGAATCACAAGCCAAGGGTATGGAAACACTAAAAGACTCTAGTGAGGCGATGATGGAACTGAAAGAAAAGATGCTCACACAAATCCAAGCACAAAAAAAAGAATTTGATGAAACAATATCTGCAATAGATCAAATCAAAAATATATCAAAAGATATTTCAGGTTTAGGAGACGTTACAAAAGGCATTTCAGATGATCAAATCGGAAGTCTAACTTCACAATTTGACACTCTCAATCAAAGAACTTCCCAAATAATAAAAACCCAGGTCGATGAATTGAGATCTCAATTTGGAGATGTAAAGAAAATTGTTACCGATAACTTACAAAAATTACGATTAGGAGTAATCCAACAAGCAGTAGGCGACATAATTGAAAAAGTAATAACTACAAGATTAAAAGATATAACTGATAATCTCAATGTACAATTAAGTGTAAGCCAAACTGTTTTTGCGGATGAACTAAAAAATTTAACTCAAGGTGTTGATTCTGAATTTGTCTCTAAATTAAGGAGTTCTATTGATGATGCTGTTAAAAATATCGAAGAACTTAGCCTCAAAACAGAGGGAGATAAAGAAAGAGCATTTTCGGAAATTATAACCGATTTTAATAAGGCTGCTAAGTTAGCTGAAGAAAAAATTGATGGTCTTTCAGGTGATATTTTTCAATCATTTGGCAATATTAGAGAAATTTTTTCCAAGGGAATTGTTGATACTTTAAATAATACTTTAAATGATATTTTGAATAGATTGGAGCTTAGTGAAAAAACAACAAAACAATTCTGGGAACAATCAAAAAAAGCAAAGGGCGCAATTACAATGAAAGACATCTGGTTCATTCGTTCTCCAGAAGCAGCTAAAGCTCATATTAATGATGAAATCTCAAAAGCGAAAATGAGGGTTTTAATTGTTGCCCCTGATCTTTTAGATATTAATATTGATGCTATTAAAGCACGACCTTCAAGGATTAACTTCAGAATTGCAACTCATATTGACCCAAAGATACGAGCGCATGACTCTGTATTACAGGAATTAGATCAAATGGATAACGTGGACTATAGAAATAGAACTCTACAGAATCTTTGGGGGATTAATCGAGATTATGAAGAAGTTATCTTATGCGTTCTTTCAAAAACCGAATTTAGAGGTGAAGAAATTACTGAAATCGCGGGAATCGGAAGTATAATTGAAGAACACATCAAAATCTTCGTGCCCGTGCTGGAGGATTGTTGGGTTGGGGCACGTAAAGAGATTATGCGCGATATAAAATCGTCTCTTTCCCGAGGACCAGCACAAATAACTCCGCCACCTAAAAGACCAGAAAAACCTCTTACGATTCCACCAGAACCTGAAGCTAAGGAACTCGAAAAGGAAATCACGGATTTAAGAGCGCCATCTTTCCTAACAACTCTTTTTGACAGTATAATGAACACAATTCAAAATAAAAAGGGCATAGAGATTTCCACTTCTTTAGAGAAATTTCAAAGTGAATTTGTTAAACGTAAAGGCTATAACAGTGTCTTAAAGAATATCCATACTAAATGCAATGATTTGAAAACTACTACTGAATTACTTAGTCAACCAGAAAAAGAAGATCTAAAGTTAAAAATGAAATTATGGAGACAACAACTCGATCTTTAATTTTTTTTATTAATT
>JAHLWJ010000508.1 GCA_019057975.1 Promethearchaeota archaeon
GTTCTATTGGTTCTCCCTCAGGTTGGAATACGGTTCTTATAAGAACCCAAATAGGGAAAGATTTATATAACGGGCTAATCGAAAACGATTTAATTGAGTCCAAAAAGATCAAAGATGTTAAACCCGGATTACCTTTGCTTAAAAGAATTGCAAATAGTAAAAAAAATAATTGTAAAAACCATATTAACAAAAAAAAAGAGAAAAATAAAAGGATTCCAATTTATTAAATTCCTCATTATATTATATCAAAAGTAAGTTCTTAAAATATATTCTATGTAGGGCTCCATTATGTTTTTTTCTGTTTATTTATTATTTTAACACTGAAATTTGTGTAATTTGTCAGTTTGTAACCAGATTCATTAATATTGTGATGGTGAGGATAGTAACATGTAATTTAATCACAAATCGAGTTAAAAAAAAATGAAATTGAATCGAAATTTGGTTGGTTTATTTTTGTTTAGCTTTTTATTTTTAAGTTTTGCTTTTGGAGTTACGAATGCATATGCTGCGCCTCTCGCTCCTATGGATGACAGTGATAATGATGGTGTTGATGATGAGTTCGAAGCTCAAAATGAGAGAGGAGTTAATGTAGAACTAAGGACAGACGAAATAAAAGTTAAATCTATATTAAAAGGAGACGGGAGTATTAAGGACGTAATAGAGATCAAGATTACTTATAATACCGACGGACTTGGTATCCAGATTACTTATGAATCTGATTATGAAAGTGATACAGAATCTGATTTAAATGTTGATGAATCTGAAGCTCAGTTTCAAATTGTATTTCGAAAAATCATCGAATTTGTTGATACTGATGGTGATAATATATATAATCCTAGTTCTGATCAAATGATTAAAGAAGTTCCTTTGGACTCATTCAAAACACCAAATTACTATAATGATACGACGGTATCAGGTACAACTGTTCATTATTTTGAGATCAATACAACTGACGATGTTTTCTCTGCTCAATTTTATGTAGTTGAGGAATTTGAGAAAATAAATGACATTTTAATCACTCCTACGGAGACAAAAATCGATTTTATAATTAATGGTTTTACATACGACAATAGTAGCTCTCAACTGGCATTATATGCAAAACTAGAATCTGATTCAGATTACCAAGAAGTCGACGAAACCGAGGATGAACTAAACGATTACTCCTCAGGAGAAAGTGGAGTAGAGACTGTGTCTGGCAAAGGATATGTAGGATTTTTTACATGGGGGGAGACTGCGGAAATTGATGGTAAAATAAAGGACGTTACAACAAGCGTTATCGCTTCTGATGATCTTGATGATAATGAGGAAAAAATTTACATTAATTATCCTCGAGGTAACCTTATTATTCATGATCCTAAACTCGGAATAATCCAAACTCCTATAAATCAAATTCTTATAAATGATTGGGTATTACCAGTAATTCTTATCGTAGGCGCAATAGCTGCAGTAGTTATTGTTGTTATTGTGTACAAAAATAAAAAGCGCTAAATAAAATTAATTTATAATTTTTTTTTTTTAATTTAATTGTCTTTAATCCAAACATATATTTAAAAAAAATCTATTTAATTAACAAAAAGCCGATAAATGTGCTCAAAATGAAAAAAAAAAATTGTTTGCATTACTCTATTGGTTCTATTATTTTCATGTTTAATTATAGGCGAGGCTTTAGGAGACACTTCTATTTATAGTAACTCTGAAGAAAACGATTATGATGGCGATGGAGTGGATAATGATCTTGAAATCAGAAATTATAGAAAAATTGATTTTGAAATTAGACCAAATGAGATTGAAATTCATTCTATTAAGAAAGCTAATGAAGGAAAGGATGAAATAGAGATCAAGATTACTTATGACACGACTGGAATAGGTTTTCATTTCAGTTATGAATCAGAGTATCGAGAAGATAGCGAATCTGAATCTGAATTACAATTTTCAATAATCTTCAGAAAATTAATCGAATACACGGATCTAGATGGAAATAATCTGTATTCTCCAACAATAGACCAAACTGAACAGGAAATCTTTTTAAATACCTTTAATCCTCCAAATTACACAATCAATCAAATAGAAAATGATCGAAATCTCTATTACTTCAGAATCAGTACAGCTGATAATATTTTTGTTACCCATATATATCTAGTAGAAGAATTCACTGAAATTAATAGCTCATTAGTTACACCTGCGGAAATAAAATTAGATATAGAGATCAGCAATTTTAATTACACAAAAAACGGTACGAGAATCGCATTATATTCAACACTCAAGTCAGAGAATGAGTATAATGAAGAAGAAAATACGGAGGATGAGCAAGAAAATTATGCTGATGATGAATATAGTGTAGAGACTACTAGCAGTAGAGCTTACACAGGATTCTTTTCATGGGAAAAGACAGCTAAAATAGATGGTATCTCGAAACCAGTTTTTACTAGCGATATAGAGATGGATGATAGTGAGAATGATGAACAAAAAATATATTTTAACTATGAAAATGGAACTTCAATTTACCATGATCCCAAAATAGGTGTGGCAGGTATTTTAAAAACTCAATTTCCTTGGTTAGTAATGTTCATGGGAATCATCATATGCGTTTTAGCATTTGGAGCTGTGGCGATTACATATAATTTCTATCATAAAAAAAGTTTTATGCCACCAGAATTATTAGAAGTTGCTCCAAATAATAGCAGAGGATACAAAACAACTAATGAGATTATAAAGGAAAATGTGAAGAGAGATATTTTATATGATATATTAATAAATGAGAAGGACTTTGAAACAATAGGCAAAGAGAGGAATATCACTCTCCTTCCAGAAGAATTTTCCAATATAATTAACCAATTTGATTGGGAAGATGAAGATAAGGAAGCTTTTATACGAGAAGCAATGGGGTTAGATCCTGATGAGATCGAGGATTTGTTAAATGAGATGCGCAAACAAATAGTAAATGGGCACCGGTAAGTGGAAACGAATGCTGAGGAATTGGATTGAATGAGTTTTGATTTAACACGAAAAGAAAAACTAGTATATAATGCGGTTAAAGAATATTTAATTAAGAATAGAACGTTTGAGAAAGAAAAAATTCTCTCCTTTATTCATTATAAATTTAAATTAAGTTCCACCAATATAAACCTTGACGGGATTAAATCTATTCTTAAAACTTTAATCGAGAAGAATTTAATTGTTGAAGGCTCAAAGTTAATTAGAGAGGAAGTCCTTGAAAATAATAAAAGGAGATTAATCTATGAATACGTTTTAAAACATCCTGGTTCTCTTTATACTAGAATCGTAAAAGATTTAAATTTAAGTAATCATGTTGTTATTTGGCATTTATATATCCTTCAAAAATTCCGTTATATTGAAAAAGGAATCATTGATAATCGTGAAATATATTATGAACCTAATTTAAAACTTGATGAAGCCCAAAAATATTACTATTTGTCTAGAACTAAGAGCAGAAAAATAATTCAATTATTAGGAAATAATGATAAAGGTTATACTAAAAATCAAATCTCAAAGAATCTACATATGCATAATTCAACTGTAACGAAATATATTGATATTCTAAAAAATTATAAGATTGTGTTCAAAAAGAAAAT
>JAHLWJ010000509.1 GCA_019057975.1 Promethearchaeota archaeon
CAAGATGAAGCGATTTTGAAATCAAAACCAATAGGGAAAAATGTAGTTGTATGGGGATTGGACACTTATTGGAGGGGAGGAGCAGAAACAGCGATGACACTAAGAGAACAAGGTCATAATATTAAAGCTATTGCAGGAACAGAGAAAGGATTAGCTGGATCAATTACCGGACCAGGTCTTACAGGCAGAGTGACGTTTATTCATAGATATTTCAGAGAAAACAAGATCCCTGTGTTTAAACAAGCAAAACTCCTTGATGTTATTGAAAAAACAGTTATAATACAAGACTCTGATGGTAAAGAACATGAAATAGAAGCTGATACTCTCGTACATATAGGAGGACGGATCACACCCAGAAAGTCTCTTGAAAAAGAATTTGAAAATGTAGGATTTAAAATTGAGTTTGTTGGGGATTGTAAGAGTCCAAGAGATATTCAAGCGGCAATAAAAGATGCCCAAACTCTAGCACGTGCTATTTAGTTCTTTTTATACTATCTTATGTAAAATTTTTTCTTTTTTTTCTTTACACTCGAATTAATAAATTTTACAAGAGTGAAATGAGAAATACTTCTTACATCTCATATGCAGTTATACTTAGAGGAATAACTGTGTATTTATAACCCACAATTCAAAGAATTAATAAAAAAAATAAAAATAAAATTCAATCTAAAGCTTGGTTTATTAAATCCGTTAAATCAACCATTTTAATATTAGAATTCCTTGCTTTTATTGCATCAGCTAAGTTTCTATAACAGAAAGGACATATGCTTACTAAGTAGTCGGCACCTGTTTCCTCGGCTTCCTCTACTCTACTCTTAGCAATCTCGAGAGCTAATTCTGGGAAACCTTTTTTAAGACCTCCACCAGCACCGCAACACTTCGCGGCTTGCTTAATTGTTTTCATTTCAGTTAAATTAGCGACTTTTTTCAAGATTTCTCTTGGTTCTTCATAAAGACCCACATGTCGTCCTGTATGGCATGGATCATGGTAAGTGGTATTAAATCCTAAATTTTTTAGTTGTATATTGTTTTCCTTAAAATATTTATTCAAGAATTCAATAGTGTGAAGTACCTCAATCCCTAATTCTTCCATTCTGTCGGCGTAGTCCTTTTTTAAAGTTCGATAACAACCCGCACAACTTGTTACTATGGTTTTAACACCACTTTTCTTAAAGAGCTCATAATTTTTTGTAGCAACTGTATTGAAGGCTTTACGGTCTCCTGTCCTCATTGCTACACTTCCACAACATACTTCATGTTCACCAAATACAGAAAAATCTATATTTAATTTCTTAAAAATCTGAGCTGTATTAATTGCAACATTTTCAATATCTGGGGTCAAAGCAGCAGTACATCCAACATAATAAAGAACTTCTGCTTGTTCCTTATTAGCATCCTTAACTTTAAAATCAAGTTTTTCTAACCAGTTGTTTTTAAGTTTATTATCCCTCTCATATGGATTTAAAAGTTCAACCATAGCTTTATTCATTGGTACATGAGCTTCTAAACCACACCCCGCTTCCACCAAATCTGCTCTTAGAGCTTCATACATGGCAACATTGTCCATATCATAAGCACATGCTTCTGAGCAACTATTACATGTAGGGCATTGGTAAATGACTTCTGCCATTTCTTTGCTTAACTCTAATTTTCCCTGCCAAAGAGAACGAATTATTTGCATTTTTCCTCTCGCAAAGAAGGGTTCAAACCCAGAAGTATGATCTTTAGCAACGCATACTCCCCATTTTGGTGGATCAGCTGTATAATCGGTTTGCTCTCTGCAATCACCACAAGCTATACACTGCAATACATTTGGACCAATTTCAGCCAAATGCTTAAACTTTTCTTTTGGATCAAATTCTGTCATTTTTTTCACCTAATCCTCCTCTTCTACATAATAATCTTTAAATTTCGAATCGTAAGTATGAAGATGAAATTTGTTAGGGCTTAAAAGAAAATTAGGATCAACTGTTTTCTTCATATCCCTGAAAAACTGTTCATATTCTGGAGTAAACGCTCCTGCTTCAGTAACAGACTGAGATATAGATTCTCCTAACCAATAATGTGCCGCACCATACCGAACTTGGTGTCGTATTTTTTTATGCCATATCTTCATATTTCTTTCCCGTTCTTTTTCAACATTATCGCCAGCAGCTCCTCCTAATACAACATAATTTCCATTTGGTAGATAGTATAGCATTGAAGCGAACATGCCAGGATATGCTAAACCTTGCATCTCATCTTTATGCTTTATAGTGAAGTCTATAACCTTTTGATGTACCTCTCCCATATTTGAAATTGGAATCTTATGACACGTTGCCATTGAAATTTTTGGTGGCATAGGAGATATAGATGCTTGAAAAAAATGAAAAGTTCCTTCTAAATCATAACCAAATTTAGGTTCATCTTCAAAATCGGGGTTTAATAATGAACCAGGTACTCGAACTGCATATTCTTCCATTATCTTAGCGAGTTTTTCTAAGTTTAGATTTAGTGTGCTTTCATCCATGGCTTCTAATGTTATATTCATTAAAGGTCCCCTACCTTTAATTCTTTCACCAGTTCGCTTAGTAAATTCAGCAGATGCCATTGTAACTAAGATTGGAGGTAAAACGGAAAGATCCCGTAGTCCCGTGTTTATTTGGAACCGTATTTTATGTGATAATTCATATACTTTATGATAATCATCCTTTTTCAGGATATACATGCGTGCTGCTTTATGTGGGGGATCTGGGAATAATCGGAGGTACGCCTTAGTTTTTATCCCCATAGTTCCGACGTCCCCCATGAAGAGGCCGGTAAAGTCAGGAGATACACCGTATCTACAAAATGGCTTTGCGTACTTGTTCGCAGCAGAACCGGTTCTAATAATCGTTCCCTCGGGATTTGGAAGTACAACCTCGACTCCCAAGCAAATATCCGGAACAAGACCATACTTAGTTGAGCCACCACCTGCAGTGCTATTTGACAATCCACCCCCAATAGTAGCTGCAAACCCACTACCGGGACCAATTATGCCTGTAGTATAGCCCGTAGGATGAAGATGCGATATTAACGCACCCCAAGTGATTCCTGCCCCAACTACTATATAGTAATCATTTTTGTTGAGTTCTATCACTTGGTTCATACGAGTAAGATCTATAAGAATCCCACTTTCAGTTACAGAACCTCCAACAAGGTCAGCGCCTCCACCACGGGGTACCATTCTAATTTTGTATTTATTTGCTATTTTCACAATGTCAGATACTTCCTCTGTGGTTTCAGGACGCACTATCATGTCAGCCCATCGGTCAGGAAACGCTGGATCGACATTCCTTGAATATGCTGCCTTCATAAAATCTTTGTCAGTAACGAAATCTTCTCCGACAACGTTCTCAATCTCAGAATATGCTTCTTTAACTTTCGAAATTTTTATCACTTTTTATTCTTAATATGTATTGATTTCTGTTAAATGTTGAATTTAATTTAATAGTTATTCTTAATTCAAATTCCTTATTCAACAAATTTGAGTATAAATACTAGCTAGGATACTAAGATGAACAGCTTTAAAAATTCTTAAAAAAAATAAAATGAAAAAATAGATATT
>JAHLWJ010000510.1 GCA_019057975.1 Promethearchaeota archaeon
CGGTTACGTGCTACACGCGAACGATTTTAGGGAAAAATTTAAAGATTGGGTCTACATTAATTTCGGAAGCAGGGAAGACGCTTACCACACGCTTTTTTACACTCTTACCCATTGCGCGTTGTGGAGAAAGGACGACGGAAAACTAAAGCCCGCCTACGAGACAACGGGTTTCCTAAATTCGAAGCATTTAGAACCTATTCACACGGTAACGAAATACATCCCCCACAAATGTAAAGTGTGCAAAAAACCAACCAGAAGAATAAAAAAAGGGTTAGCGATAACGGGAGGAAAGTTTCCGCACACCATCCACTTTCAGCTAATCGACCACGAATTAGAGTTAGGGCACGAGATACGGTACAAAACGCTGGTAAGGAGTTATAGGATTAAGAGTATCGAAGAATTAAGGGAAGTCGTCGAGATAAACAGGGTTCGCTATGAAAAATACAAACGAAAAAAGAAGAAAAGCGAAAAGAGCAATGACGAGGGAAACGGATATGGATAACATATTAGAAAATTCTTTCAAAAACGAGTTTTATGAAACATTATTACTCAATTTTTATTACAGTTACTAAGATGCTCCCAGCTTGATACTTTTTAATCTGTTGAAATGAAATTGGTACTTCTCCTTTAAGAAAAATTATTAAAGCAATTTTACTAAAATTTGAGATCTCTAAATTATTTGATAAGATAGGTATTAGATCTGCTATATATTGGTTTAAATCAGTAGGTAGTCTCATTAAAAGCTTCATCTCAAGTGCAACGATTTTAGTTCCAAATTGAAGTACAAAATCAAATATAGATCTACCTAGATAAACTTCTTGAGTAATTGGTGTAGCAACACTCGACTCTCTAAAATAATTATTCAGGATATCTGCTACTTCAAACTCTGTTGATATTGATAAATGATTTTCTTCTATATGTTGTTTCAATTTGATTAGAGCTAACTCCATTCCAATGGAACTGCCTAAACAAGCTAACCAATCAAAGGCAGTATTATATACTTTTTGTCCTTCATCGAAAGAAATAATTCTACCTTCATGAGAAACTTCATTTCTAATTTTTTTAGCTTCTGTATATCTATTCCACAGTGTTGATCCTTTTACTATTGAAATTTTAAGACCTAATGCTAATGGCGTAATTGCGCCTAAACGAGAGCGAAAATCAAATCTTGTTTTTTTTTTTAACCATTCAATAAATTCGATATCAAGTTGTTCCTCAAGAAATTTAAAAACTTTTGTATGAACATATACTTCTAGAGCAGTCATAGATTCAAGAACAACCGCACGTAAAGCTTTAGGATCTCTAGTATCTAGTAAATATTTAGCATTTCTAAGTAAATCTCTTGGGCTATAAAGATCTGCCTTCCTTAAATTTGAAGTTCCTGACATATTGTATCACAGCAAAAAATGAGTAATTATATATACTAATTAATTTTTTGAATGTATTTATTATTAATCTCTATAACTCAATCTCAAATATTAGTTTTTCAAGTTAAAATCATATACTCTTTATGGTGAAACCCTCAACATTTTTTGATGAATCTATTTGTTTCATAATTTTTTCTACTTTTTTTTGTAAAATCTTCCATCTTCATTAAAAGGATCTTTAGTATATTTTAAAATATTTTTCCCCACATAATTAGGGGTGCATCGGTGTGAGAGAAAAATTATAAATTTTACTTGAAATTTTGAATACTAGTCAAAAAATATAGAATAGCGAAAGAATTGAGCGTTTAATTCAATTATTTTATCTTTTACATAATTAACGATTGTGATTAAAGCATCTTTAGCAGTCCTAACTTCTTCTTTTTCGATTTCATCATCTCTTAAACTACCGTGAATGATCTTATGTCTTTTTTGTAGTGTTTCCCCTATTATTTTCAATTCAGTACTCAAACCTTGCAAATCTATTCCAAAAAATCGTTTATAACATTTTATAACTCCATTTTTTTCTTTAATTGACTGAAAATTAATCCCCTGGAACATATGATTTGGACTTATCAATGTATCTTTTAAAAGTTCAAAATGTCCCAGTCTTCTTGATTTATTTCCTAATATCTTTAACCGATAGTCCTCTAAGATCTTTAAATGTTTTGCTGTTTTAAAAATATATTGCCAGATTATGTTGTTTTTCCATTTTTCAAATATCCAGGAGGGTTCTTGAAGAATACCCCATGAAACGCCATCAATTTTTCTTACTGAATGATAGACTCTCGGGGTAGCTGGATCGATCTGATTTCCAAATTTCTTATGTATCTTTATTAATTCCTTAAAATGCTTTTCCTCGTTGTTCGTTTCTAAATCATTATATTCTATTTCTATAATTATGCTATAAAACCAAAGATGATTATAACGATAAAATATGTCCAACAATACTGATTCGAATGCTGAAATAATAAATACTAATGCAACCGCAAAATGATTGTCTTCTATAAGGTTTTCTACTCTCGTTAAATTTGTATTGTATGCTGATTCCTCAATTACTTCTTGTTTAATTTTTTCCAGTTGATTTCTAGCAAATTCTTCTGCATTGTATCTTTTATTTAATAAGTGATCTTTATTTAAAAAAGCACAAAATTTTACATTTGAGGGTTTTTGGTTTAATTGAATATCTACACTTGTTGATACCTCATTTAAAAAGCAAATTAATATATCTTCTCCTTTATGAGTTAAATTTACTTTAGGAATACCAGAGAAAAAATTATTACCCTCTTCATTTAACTTATCAAGTAATTTCTCTACTAGAGGTTTTGCATTATCTTTAAGAATTTGATTATCATCAGACATACAATATTAACTATTACTATCTTTCTTAAATAATTATATGAAAACTAATAATTTAATAAAGAAAAGTTCAAGAGTAAACTCAATATTGATTTTTTCCCAGAGTAATGAGGGGGGATTTTTCTTCTCGTCTTTTATGACACTTATACAGAATACTAATAAAATCATTCCACTCCTTCATTTTTAAGAGGGGGCACCACGGGGGAGGGAGATACTAATTATTATGGGAAAAAAACATATTTCTTTCCTCCCATAAACTCTAAGTATGAACTGAAAAATAAGACACCCTTAAAATTTATAAGTATATAAATTCTAAAATATTTTTGAGATGTATGTTATAAATAAGCAATTGGAAGATATTTCAGAAGCAGATCTTCAGAGCTTAATAGATGAAGAAAGAATTGAAAAAAAAGTTTTGGATTATAAATCAGAACTTCCTGGAAATAGTGATTCTGAAAAAAAGGACTTTTTAGCTAATATCTCTTCCTTTTCAAATGCAGTAGGTGGTGATTTAATCTATGGTGTTATTGAAAATAGGAAAACGGGAAAGCCTGAAAAATTAGAAGGTATCGAGATAATAAATGTAGATCAAGAGATCTTGCGTTTAGATCAAATAATAAGAAATGGAATCGAACCGAATATTCCTTCATCATCAATTAATATTCGAGAAATTCAATTAAAAAACTCAAAATATGTCTTCATTATTAGAATAAACAAAAGTTGGATAAGTCCACATAGAGTCTCCTTTAAATCATGGGATCGATTTTATTCAAGGAGTACCAATGGGAAATATCCGCTTGA
>JAHLWJ010000511.1 GCA_019057975.1 Promethearchaeota archaeon
CCCATTAATTATCGGGATCAAGCAAAAAAAATAATAAAAAACAATTATTTTGATTATATTCTAACTAATCCCCCATTTGGGGCAAAAATTCCAATAAATAATAAACAATTACTTAACAAATATGAATTCGGGCATATTTGGAAGAATATTGATGGAAATTGGCAAAAACAAGAAAAAATCGTCAAGCAACAACCCCCACAGATTCTATTTATTGAAAGATGCGTTCAACTCCTAAAGGATAGTGGAAAATTAGGAATTGTTTTGCCAGAAGGTATTTTTGGAAACCCCTCAGATAGATATATCTGGGATTTTCTTAAATCAAATGGTAAAATTTTAGGAATTATATCATTAGATCAAAATACTTTTCAACCTTATACTTGTAATAAAACGTCTATATTATTCTTTCAAAAGTTAAAGGTTATTCCAGATGATTATAAGATTGACTTTGCTATAATCAATAATGTGGGGCACGATAAGGATGGGAAAACTAAATATATTTTGAATAAAGATGGAACTAAGAAATTAGACAAGGAAAAAAATCCTATTATAAATGATGATTTAGTCGAACTCCATATGAAATTAAGGAATACAGAAGATTTCAGCTACCAAAAGGAGCAAAAACTCTTTAAAATTAATTTTAGTAAGATTAAAAATAGTATTTTTATCCCTTCTTATTACATTGGTGTAGAAAAACCTCTAAAGGCTCTCGAAAATAGTATTGATTTTCAATTAATTTCTATCGGCGATCTAATTAATAGGAAAATAATTTACACAAAAAATAGAGATTTTATTCCAAGAGGTGTCGAAATTGGTTCTAGTGTTTATGGTTTAGGTTCTATTCCTTTCATACGAACCAGTGATATAAACAATTGGGAAATTAACTTAGATTCTCATAAGAAAACCTCTGAAGAAGTTTATAATCAGTTTAAAGCCAAGCAGAATATTGAAATTGGGGACATCCTCTTAGTTAAAGATGGTGGACCAAATCTTATTGGGAGAACTGCGTATATTACCGAATTAGACACAAGAATCATTATTCAGAGTCACATTTTCCAAATTAAAATCCTTGAAAACAGGGAAAACATCGATTCATATCTTATTTTGCACCTTTTAAACCTAGATATTGTTCAAAAACAGATTAGAGCAATAACATTTGTGCAAGGAACAATTTCTACCATCGGTAACAGAATTTTGGATGTTAAATTGCCATTACCAACTGATCTAAGCAAAAGAATAAACATTTCAAATTATATTAATGAAATTATAAAAAATAAAACTGAGACAAGAAAAAAAATACATAATCTTTCTTTAAATTCTTTCGATGATTAAAATGAAGATAGAAAAGTTTAAAATTGAATCTTACGACGAGGTTGTGGGACTCTGGAGAAAAGCAGGAATTGAAATTGTATCCTCAGACACGATTGATGAAGTAACAAGAGTTCTTAATAGGAATCCCGATCTTTTTTTGATAGGGAGGGTACAGGAAAAAATAATTGCTGTTGTGATGGGTGCGTTTGATGGAAGGAGGGGGTATGTTCATCATCTTGCAGTAGATCCAGACTACCAGAAGATGGGTTTTGGAAAATCTATTATGGAAGCGTTAATTGAGCAATTTCGAACAAAGAATATCCAGAAGGTTCATTTGTTCATCGAAAAAACTAATAAAACTGTTGTAGAATTCTATAACAATTTAGGTTGGGATGTGAGGGAAGAACTTATCATGATGAGCTTTGTACCGGATGAAAAGTTATATAAAAGGCATATGTAATATATTTAAGATGGAAGAAAAGCGTAATAAATAGGTATCAAAGTATAAGTAATAAGAAATTATTTTTTAAGACTGATTAGTTTTATAGCGTTATTTGGACACCTATGATAACAAACAGAACAACCCCACAAATATAATCAGAAGTAATTGTGATGGCTTTTCCTTGATCGTTTAATTTCCTAATATTTAATGGACAAAATCTTATACAAGTACCGCACGATTTACAATTTGGTAATATTGTTATGGCTTTGTAAGTTACTTTAGATAACTCCTTGATTTTTTTTTGTAATTTAGGCGAGGTCGATTTCATTAACAAAAAAAAGGAATTATTGTTCATAAAAAGTTTGAAAAAAAAAAATTAAGTTGTTGCCTAATCTTTTAGGAGATATTTACAGATAAATTTTTTAATATTTCTTCCGCTTTTTTTGAAAAACCCGTTATAATATCGCCAACATCCATTATGGAATCTATCATTCCACAAGTTTGCCCCACAGGTATAGCTCCATTTTCAACATCTCCTTGAGTATATACGATTTCGTAGCGATGAAGATCTTCTAGAAATACATCCATATCTAATGCTAATTCTTGAGCCATTTTCTCTTCTTTTGTCATGATTTTTCCATGTTCAAGGCAATATTTATTTTTCAATAACCTAATCGGGCCAAATCCGCCAGTGGTGAGCATAGTATCTCGAGCTGTTGCTGGTGGAATTAATGCTTTGTAATTTGGGTGAAACTCGCTTTCAGTAGAGGCGATAAACCGCGTCCCCATAGCTACTGCATCTGCTCCCATAGCTAATCCTGCTGCTACACTTTCCGGAGTTGCGATACCTCCACAGGCAACTAACAGTTTTTCAGGATATTTTTGAGCCACTTGTGAAACAAGAACAATTGTAGTAATTCCTTCATAGCTCTGATGACCGCCCCCTTCAGTTCCAGTCGCACATACACCATCACAGCCCGCTGCAAATGATTTATCTACTAACCATAAAGCAGGAGAAACGTGGAAATGTTTTACATCTGGAGTTTTCTCTTTCAACAACTTACTCGCAAATTTTGAACCTCCAGCGCTCGTAATAATGTAAACTAATTGTTCGCGAAGTTTTGGATTTTGTTTAATATTTTGAATAATTTTCCTTAACATTATTTTATGATCAGTTTGTATTCGAGCTGTTCTAACATTTACACCAAACGGTTTATCAGTGTGTTCAAGCACATATTCTAATTGTTCAATCATGTCTTTAACAGAATTTTTTCCCCGTAAAGTCGCATGACTTAACACACCAAGTCCTCCTACTTCAGAAACGGCAACCGTTAACTTAGTTGTGTAAAAAGGTCCCATCGGAGCGCTTATAATTGGATATTTAATCCCAAATAATTCAGTTAATCTTGTTTTTATCATCTTCTTCCCTAAATAGATTTCATTATATGATAGTTAATACTACCCTTTTGCGATTAAAAAATCTTTTTTATCTCTCTATAAAATTGTCCAAAATTAGTAAAAAATATTTTGAGGAATAAAACGAATGTCCTTTATTATGGAATCCCGTAAAATCGAACAATTTAATTTAAAAAGGTGTTTTAATCAATTTTTATTTAAAATTAAATTTAGAATTGTTTATGTCTTCCTCTCTGACAATAAAAATGCTTGAATCTGAATGTTACCAAGTTTATTAAAACTATTATTTTATGTAATCGATTTGAGAAACATTGATTTTTGTAACACTTCCATTGGGAGTTAAATCAGAGTATTCCGCCACTGCTTCCTTCTTTGTATATTTTTCAATCATAGCTGTCATAACCATAGCC